>JALYIX010000001.1 GCA_030775565.1 Pseudomonadota bacterium
AAAACCGCGAGGGCGGCGGACTGGACGCGACGATCGTCCTGCCGCAGTGACGACGGTCAGCGGATGTGGCTGTGGTTGCCGGTCCACGACCCGATCGGATGACCCGGATGCGGTACATGCGTGCCGCCGCCATGACGGCCTGCATGGGCCGAACTGAGCGCGAAGATGGTGAAGGTTGCCGACGCCGCCATCGCGTACAGGATTTTCATGGTCGCCCCCGCTGATCGCCCGATTGCGACCCTTGTATAGAGGACGTCGCCGATCGATGCGAGCCGCAGCATTCGTCGTTAAAAATTCGTAACCTAACCGTTTTTTCACGATTGTTCCGGCGCCGCGCGCGTCCATCCGCCAAGCCGCTGTAAACGCGACGGAACCGAGGCCGCAGCGCACGCACGTTGACAAAACCCGGCCGCCGGAGTCCTTGGCGGCGCTATGACCGCTACAGAAGGCCGCGCATGACGACGCTCATCACCGGCGTCGCCGGGTTCATCGGAATGCACGTCGCCGATCGCCTGCTGGCGCGGGGCGAGCAGGTGTTCGGGATCGACAGTCTCAACGACTATTACGATCCCGCGCTGAAGCACGCGCGCCTGGCGCAATTGACCGAGCGGCACGGCGACGCCTTCACCTTCGCCCGCGTCGATTTCGCCGACATGGCTGCGCTCGGCGCCGCGCTCGACCCCGTCGCGTTCGACCGGATCGTCCATCTCGGTGCGCAGGCGGGCGTCCGCTATTCGATCGAGAACCCCGCGGCCTATGCGCAGTCGAACCTCGTCGGCCATCTGAACATGCTGGAGATCGCGCGCCACGCCCGCGTCGCGCAGCTCGTCTACGCCTCCTCCTCCTCGGTCTATGGCGGCAACACCACGCTTCCCTTCCGCGTCGAGGACCGCGTCGATCATCCGCTGTCGCTCTACGCCGCGACGAAGCGTGCGGACGAATTGCTGTGCGAGAGCTATTCGCATCTCTACCGGGTGCCGATGACGGGCCTGCGTTTCTTCACCGTCTACGGCCCCTGGGGCCGCCCCGACATGGCGATGTGGATCTTCACCAAAGCGATCCTCGCCGGCGAGGCGATCCCGGTGTTCAACCATGGCCGGATGGAGCGGGACTTCACCTATATCGACGATATCGTGTCGGGCGTCGTTGCGTGCCTCGACACGCCGCCGGTCGATGACGGCACGGAGCAGCCGGGGGGCAGCCGTGCGCCGCACCGGCTGTTCAATATCGGCAACAACCGGTCGGAACGGCTCGGCAGCGTCATCGATCTTCTGGAGACCGCGATCGGGCGCAAGGCGATCCGCAACGACCTGCCGATGCAGCCCGGCGACGTCGAGCGGACCTTCGCCGATATCGATCCGATCCGCGACGGATTAGGCTTCGCACCGACCACCGCGATCGACGTCGGCGTGCCACGATTCGTCGAATGGTATCGCGCCTATCATCGCTGCTGACGCGTTCAGCGCATCGACCACCAGACAGGAACAGCCATGAGCGACGACTATACGCCCCCCAAGATCTGGGCATGGAACAAGGAAAATGGCGGGCGCTTCGCTGCGATCAATCGGCCGATCGCGGGCGCGACGCACGACAAGGCGCTGCCGGTCGGCAAGCACCCGCTGCAACTCTACTCGCTCGCGACGCCCAACGGGGTGAAGGTGACGGTAATGCTCGAGGAGCTGCTCGCGGCGGGGCATGCCGGCGCCGAATACGACGCCTGGCTGATCCGGATCGATCAGGGCGACCAGTTCGGCAGCGGCTTCGTCGCCGCCAACCCCAATTCCAAGATCCCCGCGCTCGTCGACCATAGCGGCGCGACGCCGATCCGCGTGTTCGAATCCGGGTCGATCCTGTTGTACCTGGCGGAGAAGTTCGGGGCGTTCCTGCCGACCGACCAACCGGCGCGCGCGGAATGCCTGTCCTGGCTGTTCTGGCAGATGGGCAGCGGCCCCTTCCTGGGCGGCGGCTTCGGCCATTTCTATGCCTATGCGCCGTTCAAGATCGAATACGCCATCGACCGCTTCGCCATGGAGGTGAAGCGGCAGATGGACGTGCTGGACCGGCGCCTGGCCGAGAGCGAGTACCTGGGCGGGACGCAGTACACCATCGCCGACATGGCGGTCTGGCCCTGGTACGGTGCGCTCGCCAAGGGCCTGGTCTACGAGGCGGGCGAGTTCCTGCAAGTAGCCGACTACAAGAACGTCCAGCGCTGGACCGATGCGATCGCCGAGCGACCGGCGGTGCAGCGCGGGCGGATGGTGAACCGCATCGTTGGCGACCCGGCGAGCCAGCTGCGCGAGAGACACGAAGCGAGCGACTTCGACACCAAGACCCAGGACAAGGTCGCCGCGGCGGGGTGAGACACGGATATCCATAGCGATACCGCGCCCCGGGATCTGTGTTGGGTTGGGCTCACCAGCGCAGCAGGCGCGGACCGAGGCCCGCGCCGATAGCGGTGGGGATCAGCATGCCGAGCAGGTACCAAATAGCGAGAAACGGCGCCG
The DNA here is from genome assembly GCA_030775565.1 of Pseudomonadota bacterium. Classification (GTDB taxonomy): domain Bacteria; phylum Pseudomonadota; class Alphaproteobacteria; order Sphingomonadales; family Sphingomonadaceae; genus Sphingomicrobium. The sequence goes on from JALYIX010000001.1 coordinate 2,505, forward strand.
CCAGCTCGGGACAGTGCAGGGTATACACGAGCGCACCGATCGACCCCGCGGCGAATCCCGCACCCGCACCCGCCCAACGCGGCCGCGTTGGGGCAAGATCCTTC
>JALYIX010000002.1 GCA_030775565.1 Pseudomonadota bacterium
CTCCGGCATTGCTCGTCGCGGCGAGGTTGCCGAGGCTGAGCCCGCCATAATTATGGCTCGGCCCGATGATCCCGTCGAAGTTGATCTCGGTGATCGGCATCAGCGTGCGACGGCCACGAAGCGGTCACCGATCCCGATCCCGAGCAGCTCGGCCGATTCGGCGTCGATCGTCGCACGCTCGTCCTCGCTGATGCCGATCCGCGCGCAACAGGCCGCAAAATCGGTCAACTTCCCCGCCGAGGCGATGACCTGCTGGCGCCCGCCATCGCCAATCGCGCCGACGGTGAAGTCGCGCGCGAGCTTGATCGACTGAATATTGTCGGTGTCGCAGGTCACGGTCGGTCCGCCGTCGAAAATGTCGATGTAGCGGCCATAGCGGAAATTCTCCGCCTCGAGCATGCGCAGCGCGGCGCGCCCGGTCGGGTGCGGATGCCCCATCACCGCGCGCGCTGTCTCGGGCAGCATCGCCGTATAGATCGGCGTCTTGGGCATGAGGTCGGCGATGAACTGCGTCCCGTGGATCGCATTGAAACCGTCCGCCTCGGGAAAGGTCATCCCGAAGAAGCGCCCGGCGAGCGCATCCCAGAAGGGCGAATTGCCGGCTTCGTCCATCACCCCGCGAAGCTCGGCCAGCACGACGTCGCCGAACCGCTCGCGATGGTCGCGGATGAACAGATAGCGGCTCCGCGCGAGCAGCATCCCCAATCCCCCGGCGCGCATCGCCGGATGAAGGAACAGCCCGCCGACCTCCGACGACCCCTCGAGATCGGTGGTCAGGCTCAGCGTCTCGTTGCGAAAGGTCTTGCCCAGCTCGGCGCTGTGCTGCGTCAGCGTCGAGATGCGATAGCTGTAGAACGGCCGGATCTCGCCGACCGCGCCGAACACCTGGCAGGTCCCGCGAATGAGGTCCTGCGCCGGGTCCTCGAGCACGAACACGTACAGGTCGGCCTGCTGCTCGTTCCCGACGCGCGCGAAGCTCTCGACCGACCGCTCGATCTTCTCGGTCAGCGTCTTCTTCTCGGCTGGCAGGTTGGTGAACCCGCCCCCGGTCAGCTTGGCCATTTCATAGATCGCCGGAAAATCGTCGGCGCGCGCCGGGCGCACTCGAAAGCTCATGCCGCTTCCCCGGCAAGCCGCAGCAGGGTCAGCGCCGACAGCGCCGCGCGCTCGGCCAGGCTCTCGACAATCAGATATTCCTCCATCGAATGAATTTTGCCCCCGCGAACGCCCATCGTGTCGACCACGGGCACGCCGCACGCCGCGATGTTATTGCCGTCGCACACCCCGCCGGTCGGCTGCCAGCCGATCGTCTGGCCAAGGTCGGCGCCGGCATCGCGCACCAGGCCGAACAAATGCTCGGCGGCCGGAGTCATCGGCTTGGGCGGCCGAGCGAACCCGCCGTGGACATGGATCGCAACCTCATGTTCGGCGGCGACCATTGCGACCGAGGCATCGATCAACGCCTGCGCCCGCGCCTGGTCCTCGATCGTCGCCGGCCGCAGATTGACGCGTAGCACCGCGCTGTCGGGCACGACATTGTTCGGCCCCCCGCCGTCGACCTTGGCGACATTGACGCTCAATCGCGGCCCCTTGCCCTTTGCCAGCCTGAGCGCGAGGTCAGCCGCCGCGACCACCGCATTGCGCCCATCCTCTGGATTGCGCCCGGCATGCGCGGATCGGCCCGCGATCACGAACGAGAAATTCCCGCTCCCCGGCCGCGCCCCGGCAAGCGTCCCGTCGGGCAGCGCCGAAGGCTCATAGGTCAGCGCCGCGCGCTTGCCCCGCGCTGCCTCGGCAATCAGCGCCGCCGACCCGGGCGAGCCGACTTCCTCGTCCGAATTGAGCACCACTTCATAGCCCAGCCGGCCCGCCAGCGGGCTCGCCTCGAGCGCAGTCAAGGCAGCAAGCATCACCGCGATCCCGCCCTTCATGTCGGCCACCCCCGGCCCGCCGAGCACGCCCGGCTCGAGCCAGGTCAGCGACTGGAATGCATGGTCCGCGCCAAACACCGTATCGTAATGCCCGGTCAGCAAGAGCTGCACCGGCGCCTCGGGTCGGACCACCAGATGCAGGTTCCGCCCATGCTCGATCCCGAACCGCTTCCCCGAAGCATCGACCGCCTCGACCGGCGCCGCCGCGCGAAAATTGAGCGCCCCCGGCAACCCTGCGAAGGCATCCCCGAGCAGCGCCGCGACATCCGCCAGCCCATCGAGGTTGCGCGACCCCGAATTGACCAGCGCCCACGCCTCGACTTGGGCGAGCATCGGCTGCGCCCCCGCGACCTCGACCGCGGCCCGTTCGATGCTCGTCAATTGCCCCATGGCTGCTGATTAGCGCGCCGCGTGGGGCAACGCCACACCTGTCAGAAATGCACCCCGAAGTGGCGCAGCAGATCGCGATACAGGTCGCGCTTGAACGGCACGATCAGCTCGGGCAGCAGCTTGGGCTCGATCCATTTCCAGTCGTTGAACTCGGGATGCCTGGTGGCGATGTCGACATCGGCGTCACTCCCGAGGAAGCGGCACAGGAACCAGTCCTGCAACTGCCCCTTCCATTTGCCCTTCCACAGCACCGAGCGAAGCTCCTCCGGCAAGTCGTAGCGCAACTGCTCGGGGCACTCGGCAATCCGCTCGACGAGGTGCGGCGCAATCCCCGTTTCCTCCTCGAGCTCGCGCAGCGCGGTCTCCCAGGGCGCCTCGCCCTGGTCGATCCCGCCCTGCGGCATCTGCCACGCCTCGTCGGTATAATCGATCCGCCTGCCCACCCACACCTGGCCCGCGCCATTGAGCAGCATCACGCCGACCCCGCGGCGATAGAGATGATCCTCGCTCATCCGCGTAGCATCAGCTTGAGGTGATCGAGCGTCCGCGCCACGTCCCCCGCCGAGGACGGCAGCAGCGCGCGCAGCGACCAGAAACCGTGGATCGTGCCCTTGGCCTCCAGATAGACGACTTCGCCCCCGACCTTGGCGATTTCCCCCGCCAGCGCCCGCCCCTGGTCGCGCAGCGGGTCGAGGCTCGCGGTGATGATCACCGTCGGCGGCAGCCCCGCGACCCCAGCCACCATCGGGTTGCGCAACGGGTGACCGTCGGGCGCGCGATAATGACTGTCGAACCAGTGCATCCCTGCCTGCGTCAGGAAAAAGCCTTCCGCAAAGTCGCGCCCGCTGCCCTCGTCGCGGCAGGTTTCGGTGACCGGATAGATCAGGCACTGCGCCGCGACCGGCACCGCCGCCGGCTCGTCGCGCAGCGCCACCGCGGTGACGATCGCCAGGTTCGCCCCCGCGCTGTCGCCCATCACGATCAGGCGTTCGGCCACCCGTCCGGTCGCCGCGCCATTGGCCGCAATCCACCGCGTCGCCGCGATCGCGTCCTCGGGGGCGGCGGGGAAGGGCGCTTCGGGGGCGAGCCGATAGTCGACCGCGATCACCGGCAAATCCATCTGCCGCGACACGTCGGCGCACAGCGCGGCATGGCTGTCGAGATCGCCGAACACGAACCCGCCGCCATGGGTGAAGACGATGACGTCACTTGCCCCGCGCTCCGCCCGAACGTCGAACAATCGCAGCGGGATGTCCCCCGCCGGCCCCGGGCACGACAGGTCGCGCATCACGCCAAGCTCGCCCACCGGCGGTTCGGTCGCGACCTTCGACGCCTTGCGCATCGCCCGCGCCTCGAGGGGGGTCATCTCGTGGATCGGCGGCTGGCCCGACGCCGCCATCATGCCAAGGAGGGTTTTCACATCGGGGCGGATATAGGGTTCGGTCACATCTTCTCCTCTGTCAGGCGCTGACGCATAAATGCTGCAACTCGCGGACCCAAGTGGCTAAATGCTGGAACCGGCCGCATCTCGCGCCTAGACAGCGTCGCGAACGCAAGATCGAAGGACGAGGACCCATGGCGTCGGCGACGCATCTCCTGACCCCCGAAGAAGCCAGTGCCCATCCCCCCTTGGAAGCCATGGTCGTGCGCTTCGCCGGCGACAGCGGCGACGGCATGCAGCTGACCGGCGGCCAGTTCACCTTGTCGACCGCGCTCGCCGGCAACGACCTTGCGACCTTCCCCGATTTCCCCGCCGAAATCCGCGCGCCGCAGGGCACGACCTTCGGCGTCTCGGCGTTTCAGATCAACTTCGGCTCGAGCGCCATCGACACCGCCGGCGACCAGCCCGATGTGCTCGTCGCGATGAACCCGGCGGCCTTGAAGACCAACGTCAAGGCGCTGCGCGACGGCGGGCTGATCATCGCCGACGAGGGCGAATTCACCGCCCGCAACCTCGCCAAGGCGGGCTATGACGCCAACCCCCTCGAGGACGACACGCTCGCCCGCTGGCAGCTGGTCAAGTTCAACATCTCGCAGCTGACCATGGATGCCGTGAAACCGTTCGGCCTCGGCAACAAGGAAGCCTTGCGCTGCAAGAACATGTGGACCCTCGGCCTTGCGCTGTGGATGTTCGACCGTGACCGCGCCCCGATCACCGACTGGCTCAACACCAAGTTCGCCAAGGCCCCGACGCTCGCCGAAGCCAATATCGCCGCGCTCAACGCCGGCCACGCTTATGGCGAGACGATCGAAATCGGCAGCTCGGTCCGCCAGCACCACATCGCCGCCGCGCCCGCCGAGCCGGGCCTCTACCGCACCGTCACCGGCGCCGAATCGCTCGCCGTCGGGCTCGTCGCGGGCGCCCAGCTCGCCGGCCTCAAGATGTTCTTCGGCGGCTATCCGATCACCCCCGCTTCCGCGATCCTCCACCACCTCAGCCGCCTCAAGGAATATGGCATCACGACCTTCCAGGCGGAGGACGAGATTGCCGCGATCTGCTCGGCGATCGGCGCCAGCTACGCCGGCCAGCTCGGCGTCACCAGCTCGTCGGGCCCGGGCATTGCCTTGAAGGGCGAGGCGATGGGCCTCGCGGTGATGACCGAAATTCCGCTCGTCATCGTCAACTCGCAGCGCGGCGGCCCCTCGACCGGCCTGCCGACCAAGACCGAACAGTCCGACCTCTACCAGGCGGTCTACGGCCGCAACGGCGACGCGCCGATCCCGGTCATCGCCGCGCGCTCGCCCGCCGACGCCTTCGACTGCGCGATCGAGGCGGTGCGCATCGCCACGCGCTACATGACCCCCGTGCTGCTGCTCACCGACGGCTATATCGCCAATGCCGCCGAGCCGTGGAAAGTCCCCGACATGGCGACCTACGCGCCCTTCCCGGTCGCCTTCCACACCGACCAGCCGGCGGACGGGGAGGGGGTCATGCCCTACGCCCGCAACGCCGACCTCGCGCGCCCGTGGATCATCCCCGGCACCCCCGGGCTCGAGCATCGCATCGGCGGGATCGAGAAGGCGCCGGGCTCGGGCAACATCGACTATTCGCCCGAAGCCCACGCCGAGATGACCCGCACCCGCGCGCAGAAGGTCGCCAACATCGCCGATACCATCCCCGACCAGGACGTTGCGCTCGGCGAGCCCGCGGGCAAGCTCGCCGTGGTCGGCTGGGGCTCGACCTATGGTCCGATCCACCAGGCCGTCCGCCGGGCGCGGGCGCGCGGGCTCGACGTCGCCCACATCCACATCCGCCACATCGCGCCGATGCCCAAAAATATGTCTGTCCTATTGCATGGCTATGAGCATATCCTCGTTCCCGAGATGAACAGCGGCCAGCTCAAGACCATATTGCGCGACCTGTTCCTGGTCGACGCCCGGCCGCTCAACAAGGTCAGCGGCCAGCCCTTCACGATCGCCGAAATCGAAGCGGCGATTACCACTGCGGTCGGATGAGCGCGCCCCTTGCGAACCACCGTCGTTACCGCGAACATGTGTGAACATTCGGACTGAAATGCCATGAAGCAGATCAACCCCATTCCGCTGATCATGATGTTGGTCGTGGTCCTCTTCCTGCTCTATTATCTCTTCAGGATCGCTTGAGCCGATGAACGAAATCACGCGAATCACGACCACCGCCAAGGACTGGGCTTCGGATCAGGAAGTGCGCTGGTGCCCCGGCTGCGGCGACTATGCCGTACTGAAAGCCGTCCAGCGGACCATGCCCGACCTCGGCACCGCCCGCGAAAAGACCGTGTTCGTCAGCGGGATCGGCTGCTCGAGCCGCTTTCCTTATTATATGGCGAGCTACGGCTTCCACACCATCCACGGCCGCGCGCCGGCGGTGGCAACGGGGGTCAAGCTCGCCAATCCCGAACTCGACGTCTGGATCATCACCGGCGACGGCGACGCCTTGAGCATCGGCGGCAACCACACGATGCATGTCCTGCGCCGCAACCTCGACTGCCAGATCCTGCTGTTCAACAACGAGATCTATGGCCTGACCAAGGGCCAATATTCGCCCACCAGCCGGATCGGCACGCGCTCGCCCTCGACCCCGTTCGGTTCGGTCGACCGCCCCGCCAACCCGTGCAGCTTCGCATTGGGATCGGGCGCGCGCTTCATTGCCCGCGCGATCGACGTCAACAAATTCCTGCCCGACGTGCTCAAGGCCGCCCACGCCCACAAGGGCGCAAGCTTCGTCGAAATCTTCCAGAATTGCGTCGTCTACAACGACGACGTCTTCGCCCCGTTCACCGCCAAGGAATTCGCCGCCGACCGCCAGCTGTGGCTCAAGGCCGGCGAAAAGATGCTGTTCGCGAACGGCACCAAGGGCCTCGGTTTCGACCGCGAGCGGATGGTGCTGACGATCGTCGACGGCACCGACGACAATGTTCTCCTCCACGATCCCAAGAACCGCACGCTCGCCCAGCTTCTCATCGAAATGCCCGCCACCGCCGGCTTCCCGGTCGCGCTCGGCACGATCTACGAAGACCCCGCACCGACCTTCGAAAGCGCGGTGATCGACCAGAATGCCGCCGCCGCCAAGGGCAAGACCCCCGACCTCCAGGCGCTCGTCGCCAAGGGCCAGACCTGGCAGGTCGAAAAGGAACCGCGGGCGGAATAGGGCTCCAGACGTCCATGACCGCCCTCCTCTGGTTCCGCCAGGACCTCCGCCTCGCCGATCATCCCGCCTTGCTTGCGGCAACCGCGCAGGGCCCGACCGCCTGCCTTTACGTCCTCGACGACGACACCCGAGGCCCCTGGGCGATCGGCGGGGCCCAGCGCTGGTGGCTTCACCACAGCCTCGCCAGCCTCGCCGCCTCGCTCGACGCGATCGGCGGCCGGCTCATCATCCGCCGCGGCCCCGCTGCCGCGACCGTCGCTGCGGTCGCCGACGAGATCGGCGCGACCAGCATCCACGCCACGCGTCACTACGAGCCATGGTGGCGCGCCGCCGACGCCGCGCTTGGCGAGCGGCTGACCCTCCACGACGGCGATACGCTCGTCCCGCCCGAGCAGGTCGTCACCGGCTCGGGCACCCCGTTCAAGGTCTACGGTCCCTTCTACCGGGCACTTGCCACGCACCTGCCGCCGCCCGAACCGCTGTCGGCTCCGGAGCGGATCGAGCAGCCCGCGATCGCCGCCGGGTCGGACCGGCTCGAGGATTGGCACCTCCGGCCAACGCGCCCCGACTGGGCGACCGGCTTTGGCGACTGGCATCCGGGCGAAGGCGATGCACGGCGCCTGCTGGCCGACTTTCACGATCATGCGGGCGACTATGCCCGCCGCCGCGACCTTCCCTCCGAAGCGGGCACCAGCAGCCTCTCGCCCCACCTCCACTTCGGCGAGATCAGCCCGCGCACCGTGTGGCACTCGCTCGCCGGCGCCGACGCGGGCAAGTTCCTCAAAGAGCTCGCCTGGCGCGACTTTGCCCGCTCGGCGCTGCTCGGCCAGCCGCACATTGCCAGCAAGGCGACCCGTCCCGAACCGCGCTGGCGGACCGGGCCGCAGGCCGATGCCGACTTCGCCGCCTGGACCAGGGGCCGCATGGGCTACCCGATCGTCGACGCCGGAATGCGCCAGCTATGGGCGACCGGCTGGATGCACAACCGCGTCCGCATGATCGCCGCCAGCTTCCTCGTTAAGCACCTCCTCGTCGACTGGCGGCGCGGCGCGGCGTGGTTCTGGGACACGCTGGTCGATGCCGACCTCGGCTCGAACAGCCTCAACTGGCAGTGGATCGCGGGCACCGGCAGCGACTCGTCGCCGTTCGCGCGGATCATGGCGCCGCTCGTCCAGAGCCCCAAGTTCGCCGCCGCCGGCTACATTCGCCGCTTTGTGCCCGAGCTTGCCGACCTGGCCGACCCCGACATCCACGACCCGCTGGATCGTGGTTCCTACCCGGCGCCGCTGGTCGGACACCGCGAGGCGCGCGAGCGGGCGCTGGCGGCGATCCGCGGTTAACCAGCCTGAACGGGGGGCAACGCGTCCTTCAGCCGCGATGCAGCCGATTGCGCCCACAAGCGTTGTCAGGCCCGAGCGTATTCGGGGAATATCGCATTATTTCAAGGAGAGCCCCAATGTCTGCAATCAAGAAGCTGCTGGTCGGAACGGCCGGTATCGCGGCGATCATCGCCGCTGCAAGCCCTGCCGCCGCGCAGTATTATCCGGGCTATGGCCAAGGCTACGGCAATGGCTATGGCTATCAAAACAACAGCCCGGGCGCCGTCGTCGGCCAGGTCATCAACGGCGTCATCGCCGCGACCCAGTACGGCGGGTACCAGTATGGCAACTATGGCTATGGCCAGTCGTACAGCTATGGCGGCCAGACGATCCCGGCCAATGTGGCGGTCAACCAGTGCGCCGGTGCGGTCGAAGCGCGCCTGAACGGCGGCGGGTATGGCGGTGGCTATGGCTACAACAACTACAGCTCGGGTGGCCGAGTGTCCGGCATCACCAGCATCGAGGGTCGCAACAACGGCGCGCTTCGCGTTCATGGTCTGATTTCGCCCATGGCCGGCGGCGGCTATGGTGGCGGTGGTTACGGCTATAATGGTGGCTATCAGGGCGGCGGCTATGGTGCGCCCAACCTCAGCTTCACCTGCAAGGTCGATTATTCGGGTCGCGTGATCGACCTCGAGATCGACCGCAACCGCGGCAATTATTACCGCCGCGGCTGGTAAGGCTTTCCACTTCGGTGGACTCGAGTGCGCCGGGCCCTTAGGGGTCCGGCGCATTCTTTTTGCCCGCCGAAGGATGCCCCGTGACCGTCCAGCCTGCCGACACCATCCTCATCGTCGACTTCGGCAGCCAGGTCACCCAGCTCATCGCCCGCCGCGTCCGCGAGGCTGGGGTTTATTGCGAGATCGCTCCGTTCAACAGCGCCGCCGAGGCCTATGAGCGGCTTCAGCCGAAGGGCATCATCCTGTCGGGCGGACCGTCTTCGGTCACCTGGGACGACAGCCCCCGCGCCCCGCAGCATTTCTTCGATCGCGGCCTGCCGATCCTCGCCATCTGCTATGGCCAGCAAACGATGGCGATGCAGCTCGGCGGCGCAGTCGGCACCAGCGAAGGCAAGGAGTTCGGTCGCGCCTATATCGATGTCGTCGCGCCTTCAGCCCTGTTCGACGGGCTGTGGAACGTCGGCGAGAAGCACCAGGTGTGGATGAGCCACGGCGACCGCGTCGAGCGCCTTCCCGAGGGTTTTTCGGTCGTCGCCCAGTCGGAAGGCGCGCCCTATGCCATCGCCACCGACGAGGCGCGCCGCTTCTACTCGATGATGTTCCACCCCGAAGTGGTCCACACCCCCGACGGCGGCAAGCTGCTCGGTCGCTTCGCGCGCGACATCTGCGGTTGTTCGGGCGACTGGACGATGGCCGCCTATCGCGACGCCAAGATCGCCGACATCCGCGCCCAGGTCGGCGATGGCCGGGTGATCTGCGGCCTGTCGGGCGGGGTCGACTCGGCGGTCGCCGCAGTCCTCATCCATGAAGCGATCGGCGACCAGCTGACCTGCGTGTTCGTCGACCACGGCCTGATGCGCGCGAGCGAGGCCGAGCAGGTCGTGACCCTGTTCCGCGACAGCTTCAACATCCCCCTGGTCCATGTCGATGTCGAAGAGCTATTCCTGTCGGGCCTCGCGGGCGTCACCGACCCCGAAAAGAAGCGCAAGTTCATCGGCGCGACCTTCATCGACGTGTTCGACGCCGAGGCGAAGAAGCTCGGCGGCGCCGACTTCCTCGCCCAAGGCACCCTCTACCCCGACGTGATCGAAAGCGTCAGCTTCACCGGCGGCCCGTCGGTGACGATCAAGAGCCATCACAACGTCGGCGGGCTGCCCGAAACGATGAAGATGAAGCTGGTCGAGCCCTTGCGCGAGCTGTTCAAGGACGAGGTCCGCGTGCTTGGCCGCGAACTTGGCCTGCCCGAGGCGTTCGTCGCCCGCCACCCGTTCCCGGGCCCCGGCCTCGCCATCCGCATCCCCGGCGAAGTGACCAGGGAACGCTGCGACATATTGCGCAAGGCCGACGCCATCTACCTTGAGGAAATCCGCAACGCCGGCCTTTACGACGCGATCTGGCAGGCCTTCGCGGTGCTGCTCCCGGTCCGCACCGTCGGCGTGATGGGCGATGCACGCACCTACGACAGCGTTTGCGCCTTGCGCGCGGTGACCAGCGTCGACGGCATGACCGCCGACGTCTACCCGTTCGATGCCGCCTTCCTGACGCGCGTTGCGACCCGCATTGTCAACGAAGTCGCCGGGATCAACCGCGTGACTTACGACTATACGAGCAAGCCGCCGGGCACGATCGAGTGGGAGTGAGTGCTGCTTGAGACGAATCGGTCTTCTCGGCGGCAGTTTCAATCCGGCGCATCGCGGGCATCGGCGGATGAGCCTTGCAGCGATGAAGGAGCTTGGGCTCGACGAGCTGTGGTGGCTGGTGTCGCCCGGCAATCCGCTGAAGCGCAAGGCAGGAATGGCGCCGTTCGCCGCGCGGTTCGCTTCGGCGCGGGCGATGGCGCGGGGTACGCGAATTCGTGTCAGTGACATCGAGCAGCGGCTCGGCACGCGCTTCACGATCGACACGGTCACGACCATCGTCCGGCGTTACCCGGCGGACCGCTTCATCTGGCTGATGGGGGCGGACACTGTTGCCCAATTTCACCAGTGGAAACAGTGGCGCCGCCTTGCCCGCACCATCCCGATTGCGATCATGTCGCGTCCGGGCTATGAGGCAGGAGCCCGCGCGGCTCGCGCGATGGGCTGGTTGCGGTGGTTCGTCCACCCCGCCGCCACGGCTAGGAGGTGGACGAACTGGAGCGCACCGGCGATCTGCCTGCTTCGCCTGCCCCCCGATCCGACCTCCGCCACCCGCCTGCGCGCGCTCGACCCAGACTGGCATCTCCGCTTCGTAGCCCGAACGAGCAATGCCCCACAGGAGCCCAATTGACCGAACCCCTTCCCGCGACCGCCGCGATCTCGTCCAAGGTCGCCAAGGACCCCGTCGACGTCGAAGCGCTCCACGCGCTGATCATGCAAAGCCTCGATGACGACCAGGCGGTCGAAGCCATTTCGATCCCGCTTGCCGGCAAGTCGTCGATCGCCGACCATATGGTGATCGCCAGCGGCCGCTCGTCGCGCCAGGTCGCCTCGATGGCGGCAAAACTTGCCGCGAAGATCAAGGAAGAGTTCGGCAAGATCGCCCGGATCGAGGGGCTGCCCGTCGCCGACTGGGTGCTGATCGATGCCGACGACGTCATCGTCCACCTGTTCCGCCCCGAAGTGCGCAGCTTCTACAACCTCGAGCGGATGTGGGCATTCGGCGACGACAAGGACGCGAAGGTCGGCGCCGCCTAGGTGCTTCTGCCGCTGCTCCTCGGGCTGGCGGCACAGGCCGCGCCGGCGAACCAGCCCGCCCCCGCGCCGCTTGCCGTCCCGATGGCAAGCGCCGCCGCGTCGCCGTGGGC
>JALYIX010000003.1 GCA_030775565.1 Pseudomonadota bacterium
TCCTCGCCCTCGAGCAGCCCGTGGATCGTGGTCGTGCCGCTGGCCAGCCCGCCAAGGATGAGCGCGCGGTGCGACATCGACTTGTCGCCCGGCACCGCGATCGTGCCGGCCAGCGGGCCGCCCGCCCGTGCCGTCAGCCGGCTCATGCGCCGAGCCCGGCGATGGCCGCGCGTTCCTCGTCGGGAATGTCGACCTCGTCCATCCGCCCAACCAGCGCCGCGCGCGCATTGCCCGTGCCGAGCACGCCGAACAGGCGGACCGACGAGGGCAGCTCGTGCCGCCAGGCGCCGGTGTCGAGTTCGATCATCGCCACCACTTCGCCGGTCGTTGCCGCGGCGATCGCCGCGGCCGCCGAGGTCGCCTCGACAATCGGGGTGACGCGCCCAAATCGGTTGCGCGCCGCTTCGCGCAGGATCGCGCCGTGGCGAGGGGCAAAGAGATGGACTTCCATCGCCGCCTGGCTCTGCCGGCTGTGCGCCATCATTTCGCGCCAGACGTGCGCAATCAGCGCGTCGCTGGCGATCGTCGCCTTGGCCGACAAGCGCCGGACGATCGCGCCTTCGCGCTTGGGGCGCAGCTTCAGTAGCCCGTCGTCCCCCTTCAACCGCGCGACCTCGATCGCCACGCGCATCCGCTTCTCGAGCAATTCGAGCAGCTGGTCGTCGAGCGCATCGATTTCGTCGCGCAGGTCGGCGAGGTTGGGCGGAGTGCTGGCCATCGTTCCTGCGCCTTCCGGACGAGGGCGAACATTGTCAAGTTGGGATCCCGTCGCCATGAGGCGCACCAGGAAGGAGCGCGCATGGTGAAATCGACCGAGATGACCGTCGCCGGCGCGCTTTCGGCGGCGCGCAGGATTACCGTCAAGGTCGGCTCGTCGCTGATCGTCGGCAAGGATGACGGCGTGCGTCACGATTGGCTCGCCTCGCTCGGCAGCGACATCGCCGCGCTGCACGGGGCTGGCAAGCAGCTCGTGCTGGTATCCTCGGGCGCGGTCGCGCTCGGCCGGCGCCAGTTGAAACTGCCTCGGTCGGGCCGCCTCGACCACAAGCAGGCCGCCGCCGCCGCCGGTCAGTCGCTGCTGATGCAGGCATGGGAGAGGGCGCTCGCCCCGCACGGCATCCCCACTGCGCAGCTGTTGCTGACGATCGACGACACCGAACAGCGCCGCCGCTCGCTGAACGCCCGCGCGACCTTGGAAGTGCTCCTCGCCCAGGGCGGCCTGCCGGTGATCAACGAAAATGACAGCGTCGCCACCGACGAGCTCCGCTATGGCGACAACGACCGCCTTTCCGCCCGCGCCGCGCAGCTGGTGAGGAGTGACCTGCTCATTCTCCTGTCCGATGTCGACGGTCTCTATACCGCCGACCCGTCACGCGATCCCGCCGCCGTGCACATTGCCTTCGTCCCCGCCATCACCCCCGAGATCGAGGCTCACGCCGGCGGGGCAGGCGCGGCCGGGGTCGGCACCGGCGGCATGCGCACCAAGCTCGAGGCGGCGCGGATCGCCAGCGGTTTCGGCTGCGCGACGATCTTCGCCAGGGGCCACGACGGCCACCCGCTCGATCGCCTTGCCAAGGGCGCCCGCGCCACGCTCGTCGCTCCCTCCGGCTCGCCCGCCTCGGCCTACAAGGCGTGGATCAAGGGCGCGCTCGCCCCGGGCGGTACCGTCACGATCGACCAGGGCGCGGCGAAGGCACTGGCGACGGGCAAAAGCCTGCTCCCCGCCGGCGTGACCGACGTCGAAGGTGATTTCGACCGTGGCGCCTGTATTCGCGTGCTCGACCCCGCCGGTAGCGAAGTCGCGCGCGGCATCGCGGCCTACTCCGCCGCCGAGGCCAGGCTCATTCGCGGCCGCGCCAGCCGCGACATCGCCGCCGTCCTGGGCTACTCGCGCTCCGACGAACTCATTCACCGCGACGATCTGGTAGTGTTATGACCCTGTCCGAACAGATGCTCGAAATCGGTGCGCAAGCCCGCGTCGCCGCCGCCGCGCTGCGCCAGGTCCCGGGCGAGCAGCGCAGCGCCGGCATCGCTGCCATGGCGAAGCACCTCCGCGCGCGCGTCGCCGCCATTCTCCAAGCGAACGCCAAGGACGTCGCCGTCGCCACCCGCCTCGTCGATCGCCTGCGGCTCGACGAAGCCCGGATCGAGGGCATGGCCGCCTCGCTCGACATCCTCGCCGCCTTGCCCGACGTCGTCGGCGAGGAAATGGCCCGCTGGACTCCGCCCAACGGCCTCGACATCACCCGCATCCGCACCCCGATCGGGGTCATCGGGATGATCTACGAAAGCCGTCCCAACGTCACCGCCGACGCCGCCGCGATCTGCCTGCGCTCGGCCAATGTCGTCATCCTGCGCCCCGGCTCGGAAGCCTTCGCCAGCTGCGTCGCGATCAACGACGCGCTCCAGGCGGGGCTCGCCGAGGCCGGCTTGCCGCCGCACATCGTCCAGCTCGTCCCGACTCCCGATCGCGATGCCGTCGGCATGATGCTCGAAGGCCTCAGCGGCGCGATCGAGCTGATCATCCCCCGCGGCGGTGCGCCGCTGGTCGAGCGCGTCACCAGGGAATCCAAGGTTGCCACGCTCAGCCACCTCGAGGGCCTGTGCCACAGCTATGTCCACGCCTCGGCCGACCCGGCGATGGCGGTCGCGATCGTCCGCAACGCCAAGATGCGCCGCACCTCGGTCTGCGGCGCGACCGAGACATTGCTCATCGACCGCGCCGTCGCCCCGACCCTGCTCCCGCAAATCACCGAGGCCCTTTCGGACTGCGAACTGCGCGGCGACGACGAGGCGCGCGCGATTGTGCCGATGAAGGCCGCAACCGAGGCCGACTGGTCGACCGAATATCTCGGACCCATCCTCGCCGTCCGCACCGTCGCCGGGCTGGATGAGGCGCTCGCCCACATCGCCCGCTACGGCACCGGCCACACCGAAGCGATCATCGCCTCCGACGACGCGGCAGCGGAAACCTTCCTCGCCGAAGTCGACGCCGCGATCGTCATCCACAACGCCTCGACCCAGTTCGCCGACGGCGGCGAGTTCGGCTTCGGCGGCGAAATCGGCATCGCCACGGGCAAATTGCACGCGCGCGGCCCGGTCGGGCCCGAGCAGTTGACCAGCTTCAAATATCAGGTGCGGGGCGCTGGCCGCATCCGGCCCTAGCTGTGGCAGCACCACCACATCAGGGTGAAACGGGATCCCAAAACGCGCTTTTTGCTTGACCCCGGCCCCGTTTCCGAAGCAAGGGACATCCCGATATGACCGGCCCGACCATCATGACCATGACGATTATTACCCGCCCGCGGGGGGATATCGGCTGAGTCACGACGACACGACCGACTGCCCGACCCGCTCCCCACCAACGGCGAGCGGGTTTTTTTATGGCCGCTCCCAGACTGTACGAAAGTAACGAGAATGGACCAGCACTCGACCCTCGCCGCGAAACGCCTGTGTGTCCTGAAATTCGGATCGAGCGTGCTCGAGACCGAGAATGATTACGCCGCCGTCGCCAACGAATGCTACCGCCACGTCCGCGACGGCGAGAAGGTCGTCGCGGTCGTCTCGGCACTCGCCGGCGAGACCGACGCGCTGCTCAACCAGGGCATGCGCGTCGGCGGCGAACAGCCCCTCCTGCTCGCCCGCGTCGCCCGCACCGGAGAGCTTCACTCGGCCGCCCTGCTCGCCCTTGCCCTCGGCCAGATCGGGGTTCGCGCCTGTACCATGGACCCGTCCGAGATGGGCCTGATGGCAGAGGGCGACCCACTCGATTCGACCCTCACCGAACTCGACGCCGACGCCGTCTTCGCCAAGCTTGCCAGCCACGACGTGCTCGTCGTGCCCGGCTTTACCGCCGGCCACGCCGAGCATGGCGTGGTCACCCTCGGCCGCGGCGGCACCGACCTCAGCGCGGTGTTCTTCGCTGCCCGCCTCGATGCGCATCGCGTCCGGCTGATCAAGGACGTCGACGGCGTCTATGACCAGGACCCGGCCAAGAACCCGCTCGCCGAACGCTTCGCACAATTGAGCTACGCGGACGCCGCCAAGGCCAGCGCCGGCCTCATCCAGGAGAAGGCGATCCACGCCGCGAAACGCGAGGCCGTGCTGATCGAGGTCGCCGCGATGGGCTCGGCCGAGGAAACCACCATCGCCGACCTGCCGCTGGTGAAATCGCTCCCGCTCCAGCGCGCCAAGCTGCGCGTCGCGCTGCTCGGCTGCGGGACGGTGGGGAAGGGGGTCATGACTTATCTCTTGGGTCGCCCCGACCTGTTCGTCTTGAACCGCGTCTTCGTCCGTTCGCCCGACCGCCGCGACAATCCGTCGCTCTACACCGACAACCTGTCGGTCGCGATGCAGGGCGAAGTCGACATCGTCGTCGAGACGATGGGCGGCGCGCATGAATTCGCCGACGCGCTGTGCGACGCGCTGCGCTCGGGGATCCACGTCGTCACCGCCAACAAGGCGGTCGTCGCCGCGCA
This sequence comes from Pseudomonadota bacterium, assembly GCA_030775565.1. Classification (GTDB taxonomy): domain Bacteria; phylum Pseudomonadota; class Alphaproteobacteria; order Sphingomonadales; family Sphingomonadaceae; genus Sphingomicrobium. The sequence continues at coordinate 4,479 of JALYIX010000003.1, forward strand.
TTATGACGCGCTTCACGCCTGCGAAATGAAGGGCGGCGGCAAGCTGCTTTACTCGGGCGCGGTCGGCGGCGGCGCCCCCGTGCTCGAAGCGGTCGGCCGGCTGGCCAAGGACCCCGGCATCGTCGCGCTCGACGGGGTCGTCAACGGCACGGTCAACTTCCTCCTCGCCCGCCTCGCCGACGGCTGGACTTTCGACAAGGCGCTCGCCAAGGCGCAGGAACTGGGCTTCGCCGAGGCCGATCCGACGAGCGACGTCGATGGCCATGACGCCGCTTACAAATTGTCGCTGCTCATCCGCGATTCGATGGGGGTTGCGGTCAGCTCCGACGACATCCCCAAGGACAGTTTGCGCGACGTCACCGCCGAAGCGATCCTCGCCGCGCTCGCCAAGGGCAAGGTGTTGAAGCAGGTGTCGCGAGCCCGCCTCCTCGCCGACGGCAAGGTCGAGGCCTCGGTCCGGATCGAGGCGATTCCCGTCAATCACCCGCTCGCCAAGGTCACCAACACCGAGAACAGCGTCATGATCACCGCCGCCGACGGCCGCGTCCATGAGGTTTACGGGCATGGCGCGGGCCGCTGGCCGACCGCCGCCTCGGTCATGGCCGATATCATGGACCTCCAGCGCGCCGCCCCGTGCCAGCGTGCCGCGCCAACCGCCGGTTCGGGCGTGGTGCCGCTGCGAATGAGCGCCTAATATGCCGGCCATGACCGTGCCTCGCTCCGCCACTGCCAGCGCCCCCGCAAGCATCGGCAACGTCATCGTCGGGTTCGACATCCTCGGCCTGTCGCTCGACGCAGCGCGCGATCGGGTGATGGCCGTGCGCGAGGAGGAGCGGGGGGTTCGCCTCGGCGACGTGTCGGGGCTGGTGACAAGCCTCCCTGGCGAGGCCTGCAGGAACACCGCGCTCGCCGCCGCCGCCGCCGTGCTTGACGCAGCCGGCGCGGGCTTCGGCGTGCGCCTGTCGATCGACAAGGGCGTGCCAATGTCGGCCGGGATGGGCGGATCGGCCGCCTCCGCTGTCGCCGGCGCCGTCGCGGTCAACGCCTTGCTCGACCGCCCCTATAGCCTCGAAGAGCTCTTCCCCTTCTGCCTCGAAGGCGAGCGCGTCGCCTCCGATCCGGTGCATTGGGACAATGTCATGGCCAGCCTGATGGGCGGCCTCGTGCTTGGCGCCCGGGCCGAGCCGATGAAGCTCGCCAGCCTGCCTGTCCCCGCCGGGCTGACCACGATCCTGTTCCACCCCGCGGCCAAGATCGAAACCCAGATGGCGCGCGGGATCCTGAAACCCGAGGTGCCGATGAATTTGCTCATCGAGCACAGCCGCCGCCTCGCCGCCTTCATCGCTGGCTGCACGACGGGCAACCTCGACCTCATCCGCGACAGTTTCGAGGACGTGTTGATCGAACCCCAGCGCGCGCACCTCCTGCCCCAGCTCCCCGCCGTCCAGGCCGCCGCGCGCAAGGCCGGCGCGCTCGGCTGCTCCTTCTCGGGCTCGGGCCCCTCGGTCTTCGCCTGGGCCACGGACGAGGACGCCGCCGCAGTTGAAGACGCAATGCGCGAAGCCTTTCTCGACGCCGGACTCGCCGCGCGCGTCTATCGCGCCCCGCTCGACAGCGCCGGGGCACGAGTCGAACCGGTCGCCGAGGCAGTCCGCTGATGCGCTTCGTCTCCACCCGCGGCCAGGCGCCCTCGGTCACGCTCAGCGACGCGATCCGCGCCGGCGCCGCGCCCGATGGCGGGCTCTATTTGCCCGAGCAGCGGCCCGATGCCGGTATCGACCCGGACCTCCCGCTCCCCCAGTTCGCCGCCCGCTTCCTCGCCCCCTTCTTCGCTGGTGACGCGCTCGAGACCGAGCTTCCCGCGATCTGTGCCGGCGCCTTCACCTTCCCGATCCCCGAAGCGAGGCTCCCCGACGGCCGCCGCGTGCTCGAGCTATTCCACGGGCCAACCGGCGCCTTCAAGGACTTCGGCGCGCGCTTCCTGATGGAGTGCCTCGATCGCCTCGGCGATCCCGCCCACCCGCTGACCGTCCTCGCCGCGACCTCGGGCGACACCGGCGGCGCGGTCGGCTGCGCGGCGGAAGGGAAGGGGGCGGTGCGCGCTGTCATCCTTTACCCGCGCGGCCGCGTCTCCCCCTTCCAGGAACACCAGCTGACTTGCTGGGACGACCCGGTGCGCGCGATCGAGGTCGAGGGCGATTTCGACGATTGCCAGCGCCTCGCCAAGGCCGCCTTCGCCGACCCCGCGATGACCGAGCGGTTCAACCTGACCTCGGCCAATTCGATCAGCATTGGCCGGCTGATGCCGCAAATGGCCTATCTCGCCTTCGCCGCCGCGCGCGTGCAGGCCGAAACGGGCGAGAAACCCGGCCTCGTCATCCCAACCGGCAATCTCGGCCACGGTTTTGCGGCCGTCTACGCCCGCGCGATGGGCGCCCCGATCGGCCCGGTCCTGCTTGTCACCAACGAGAACGCGACCCTGTCCAACTGGTACGAGAGCGGCAGTTACGAACCGCGCCCCTCGGTCGCGACGATCGCCAACGCCATGGACGTCGGCGCGCCGAGCAATTTCGAGCGGCTCATCGCGCTTGCCGAAGGCGACCGCGACGTCAGCGTCGACCTCGTCACCGATGACGCAATCAAGGCGCGCATCGTCGCCGATCACGAAGCGGGCTATTTGTGGTGCCCGCACTCCGCCGCCGCCGCCGAAGCCTTTTCGCGGCTGTCGGAGGA
>JALYIX010000004.1 GCA_030775565.1 Pseudomonadota bacterium
GCGCCAGCGCCATTGCTTTGCCTCGCTGAATAGGGCCCTGCTCGATGACCTCGGCAAGCGCCCGTTTGTGCGGAGGGCCAAGCACCAGGCGCAGACCGGGAGCCTTGCCGTCCAGCAAACCTTAGGGGCGTTGGGCATTGAACCGCAATCACCCCGCTCGGCCGCCTCCTCCGCCTCGCCAGCATCGACGAGCTGCCGCAACTGCTCAACGTCGTGCTCGGCGACATGAGCCTGGTCGGCTCGCGTCCGATCGTCGCCGCCGAGGTCGGCCACTACGGTCGCCGCTTCGCCGCCTATTGCGACCGCCGGCCGGAGATCACCGGCCCGTGGCAAGTATCGGGTCGAAGCCGTGCGAGCTACCCTCGCCGGCTGGCGTGCGACCGCCTGTTCGCGCAGCGGCGGTCGGCAAGCCTCTACCTGCGCATCCTCGTCGCCACCGTTCTTGCCGTCCTGTTCGCGCGCGGGGCCTGCTAGGCGGTTGCCCGCCCCTTCCCTCGCCGCGCGAGCGCGCTAAGAGCGTGCGCGACCATCAGCGCGGAGTTCTCATCCCATGCCCATCGACCTCAGCGGTCGGACCGCGATCATCACCGGCGCCGGGGCCGGCCTCGGCCGCGCCCATGCGCTGCTGCTGGCGAAACAGGGCGCCAATATCGTCGTCAACGACATTCCCCCGGCGCTCGACAAGGCGCTTGCGGTCGTCGCCGAGATCGACGGCGCGGGCGGCACCGCCCACGCCATCGCCGCCTCGGTCACCGACGAAACCGCCATCGCCTCGCTCGTCGCCGAGACGATCGAGCGCTTCGGCAAGGTCGACATCCTCGTCAACAACGCCGGCATCCTGCGCGACAAGAGCTTTGCCAAGATGAGCATCGCCGAGTTTCGCGAGGTGGTCGACGTCCACCTCATGGGCGCGGCGATCTGCACCCACGCCGTGTGGGATCATATGCGCGCGAACAATTACGGCCGCATCGTCATGACCACCTCCTCGTCGGGCCTCTACGGCAATTTCGGCCAAGCCAATTACGGCGCCGCGAAGATGGCGCTGGTCGGCCTCATGCAGACGCTCGCCCTTGAGGGCGCCAAGAACAATATCCGCGTCAACTGCCTCGCGCCGACCGCGCGCACCGCGATGACCGAGAGCATTATGCCCCCCGAAGCGCTCGATCTGCTCGACCCCGAGCGGGTCAGCCCGGCGCTGCTCGCGCTCGTCGCCGACGATGCCCCGACCCGCGCCATCCTCCTCGCCGGCGCCAGCGGCATCGAGCGCGCCACCGTCACGATGAGCGAGGGCATCTTCATCGGCCACGACGAGCCCGCTGCCGCCGCGATGCGCATCCTCGCCGAGTGGGACCGGATCGGCGAGGCAACGACCGTCCCGCAGATGGGCGCGGAGCAGGGCATGCGCGAAGTCAGGAAGGCGCTGGCGGCCCGTTCGGCGAAGCCTTGATCAATTCGCCGGCCGGGCGCACTCTCGCGGCGTCCGAAGGGGGATCGACCATGACCGACGAAGCCTTGCCACCGGCCGCGTCCGCGGTTGCCAGCTGGTTCGTTCCCGCCGCTGTTGCCGCGATCCTGTTCGAGGCGATCGGCGTTGCAACCTATCTGTTCGCGGTCCTGCGCGACAAATCGGCCCTCCCGCTTGTCGAGCGGCTGATGTGGATCCAGACCCCGGCGTGGATCATCGGCGCCTATGCGATCGCGGTGTGGAGCGGGCTTGCCGGCGCGATTGGACTGACGCTGCGCCGCGCCTGGTCGATCCCGTTGCTCGGCCTGTCCCTGCTCGCCGTGCTCGTCCAGGTCGGGGGCAGCTTTTTCGTCCCCCAGTTGCGCGGCCTGACCCGGCCCGGGGCAATGATTACCCCGCTCGCGATCATCGCCGCCAGCGCCGCGATCTACGCCCTCGCCCATCTCGCGCATCGCCGCGGGTGGCTTCGCTAAGCCGCGCGCAAAAGGCCTGCTGGCTCCGCTAACCACGGCGCGCTAGAACCGCCCCCATGTCGACCTTTACCATGGACACGGCGACCAGCCGCGCCACCCCCTCGCCCGTGCCCGGCAAGCGCGTCACCGTCCCCGCGATCCGCGCGCGCAAGGTCGGCGGCACCACCGCCGACCCGATCGTCATGCTGACCGCCTACACCATGCGGATGGCACAATTGCTCGACCCGCATTGCGACCTGCTGCTGGTCGGCGACAGCCTCGGCCAGGTGATCTACGGCCTCCCCTCGACCGTTCCGGTGACGCTCGAGATGATGTGCAATCATGGCGCCGCGGTGGTGCGCGGCAGCTGGCACAGCATGGTCGCGGTCGACATGCCGTTCGGCAGCTACGAAGGCTCTCCAGAACAGGCCTTCGCCAGCGCCGCCCGAGTGATGAAGGAAACCGGCTGCGCAGCGATCAAGCTCGAGGGCGGCGAGGCGATCGCCCCGACGATCGACTTCCTCTCCAAGCGCGGCATCCCCGTCATCGGCCATGTCGGCCTCACCCCGCAGGCGGTCAACCAACTGGGCGGCTACGGCGCGCGCGGCCGCAGCGACGCCGAGGCGACCCGCATCCTTGCCGACACGCGCGCCGTGGCCGACGCCGGCGCCTTCTGCATCGTCATCGAAGGAGTCCTCGAAGCCCTCGCCGATGACCTCACCAGGGCGGTCTCCATCCCCACCATCGGCATCGGCGCCTCGGCCGCGTGTGATGGCCAGGTCCTCGTCACCGAAGACATGCTCGGCCTGTTCGAACGCACGCCGCGGTTCGTGAAGCGCTACGATGACCTGGCGACGCGCATCACCGAGGCGGTGACGAGCTATGCCGGGGAAGTGAAGGCGCGGGCGTTCCCGACCGAGGCGGAGACCTATCGGGCGAAGGCGTCATAAGGGTCGCTCTGGTCGGTTGCGGCAGTGCAAGAGACTCCGGCGGAGCCCGCTCCTGCCCTCATACCCCCATGATTACCGGCACGAGGCGCTGCCATCCCGGCGTGTCCCACAGCAGGTTGACCGCGATCGCCACGGGCACGGCGAACGACAGCCAGATCCAGTAGGCGCGGTGGACCGACCTGTTGCGGACGACATCCCACACGACCATCGGCGCGACCGTCGCCAGCACATAGAATTCCGATGCGATCGGGCTGCTCGGCAAGCTCGTCGGGAGCCAGCCGATGCGGTCGATCCCGGCAAGCATGGTAACCGCCGGCGCAAGAATCATCATCCGCTTGTGCAGCCCCGCGTCGCGCGCTCTCGCCCGCGCCCCGATGATCAGGAACAGCGAGAACAGCAGCCCGATCGACGATTGGAGAAGGAGGATATTGCCCTTGCGCAGCACGACCTTGTCGAGCGCGGCGCGGGTCTCGGGCGGTGCTCCTTGGGCAGCGTGCCACGCCAGATGGTACATCGTCGTCGCAAGGATCAGCCCGACGACGACAAGCATGGCGGCAACGCCAAATGCCACCATCCCGAGCTGGCGGTGCCGCGCCGGCCGACCCGTCGCCATCAGCACGGTCTGGGTCAGCAGCAACAACAGGAACGACCCCATCAGCACGGCATGAAGATGCAGCACCCATGGCAGCGGCGGCCGGGCGCCCGACCTGACGTCGGCCAGCATATGCATCGAGTCCGGAATGAAGCCGGTCAGCGTGACGACGATGAAGGTCGCGGCCGTGAAGACATAGACCCAGCGGTCGATCAGCCCGGCCCGCGGTGTACCCGAAAGCACGTCGACCCGCCCCAGATCGACCGAAGTTGCACCCGCCAGAGTTGCCATCGCCGTCGCCCCCGCTCCGCCTGTGTCGACAACATAACATTTTCCGGTGGGCGAGGAAATGGGCAGCAGCGTCGCCCCCATCCGACCAAAGCTCCCCTTTGCCTTTGCCCGCCCCTCCCGCTAGGACGCCCACGCCAGCTTTCGTTCATCTGCGGCGGGGAAGGAAGCGCATGGCGTTCCCCACGCGCATTGCTCCCGGCCGAGGGGGCGCCACTCGAGGATGTCACTTGGCGATTGCCCCCGATTCAAGCGAGACCTTCGCCCGCGAAGTCGACGAGAATTTGCGCCGCGACAATCTGCGCGACGCCGCCCGCGCCTATGGCAAATGGGCCATCGCCGCGGTCGTCCTGCTGCTCGCCGTGATCGCCGCCTTTCTCCTCTGGCGCGACCATCAGGCCAAACAGGCGGCCAAGGACAGCGAGGCGCTCGCCCAGGCGCTCGACGACATCGGCGGCGGCAATGTGAAGGCGGTCCCGGCCGAGCTCGCACCGCTCAAGGAGGCCCACGCCGACGCCATCGCGGTCTCCGCGCGGCTGACCGAAGCGGCCCTCGCGCTCCAGCAGAACGACCGGCCCAAGGCGCTTGCCGCCTACCGCGAGGTCGCCGGCGACAGCGGTGTGTCACAACCGTGGCGCGACCTTGCCCTCATCCGCCAGACCGCGCTCGAGTTCGACGCGCTTGCCCCCCAGGCGATCATCGACCGCCTCGCCCCGCTGACCGGCCCCGGCAAGCCCTGGTTCGGTAGTGCCGGCGAAATGACCGGCCTCGCGCTGCTCAAGGCGGGCCGCAAGAGCGAAGCCGGCCGGCTGTTCGCGCAGATCGCCAACGACAAGGGCGTGCCCGATTCGATCCGTGGCCGTGCGGTACAGATCGCCGGCTCGCTTGGGGTCGACGCCAGCGCCGCCCTCCCGACCTCCTCCTGACCGCTGCTTAGCCAAGGACTCCCCCTCCATGATCCGTTTCCGTTCCCTGACCGCGGTGCTGATGATCGGCGCGGCGCTCGCCGGCTGCAGCACGATCCG
>JALYIX010000005.1 GCA_030775565.1 Pseudomonadota bacterium
GTGCGGCGGCGCGCCGAACTTGAAGGCGTTGATCATGCCGGCAAAGTCGCGGTCGACATCGGCCCGGCTGTAACCCGCGATCTCGAACGCCTTGTACATGATCTCCGGCTTGTGGTTGCGGATCGCGCCCGACGACAGCTCGATGCCGTTGCAGACGATGTCGTACTGATAGGCGAGGATGTCGGTCGGGTTCATGGTCTCGAGCGCGTGCAGCTCGCCCTGCGGCATCGAGAAGGGGTTGTGGCTGAAGTCGATCTTTTTCGCCTCCTCGTCATATTCGAACATCGGGAAGTCGACGATCCAGCAGAATTTATACGTGCCTTGCTCGATCAGCTCGAGTTCGGTGGCGACGCGCGTGCGCGCCAAGCCGGCAAGCTTGGTCGCCTGTGCGGGTGCCCCGGCGGCGAAAAACACGCCGTCGTCCAGCCCGAGGTCGAGCGCGGCGCGCAGCCGCGCCATGCCGTCCTCGCCGTGGTTGCTGGCGATCGGCCCGCCGAACACGCCCGCCTTGCGGGTGACATAGCCGAGGCCGGGAAAACCTTCGGCCTGCGCCCACGCATTCATGTCGTCGTAGAACTTACGGCTTTTGCTCGCTCCGGCACCCGGCGCACGGACCGCGCGAACGACGCCGCCGCCCTCGACGATCGACGCGAACCGGCCGAAGCCGCTGCCCCGGAACTGCTCGGTGACATCCACGATCTCGATCGGGTTCCTGAGGTCGGGCTTGTCGTTGCCGTATTTCAGCATCGACTCCGCGTACGGAATACGCGGGAATGGCGGCTTGGTAACGGTCTTCGGCTTACCGTCGACGAAGCCGGTGAACTCCTCGAACACCCCCGCCAACACCGGCTCGATGCTCGCGAAAACATCGTCTTGCGTGACGAAGCTCATTTCGAAGTCGAGCTGGTAGAACTCGCCGGGCGAGCGGTCGGCGCGGGCGTCCTCGTCGCGGAAGCACGGCGCGATCTGGAAGTAGCGGTCGAAACCGGCAACCATCAGCAGCTGCTTGAACATCTGCGGGGCCTGCGGCAGCGCATAGAATTTGCCGGGATGCACCCGGCTCGGCACGAGGAAGTCGCGCGCACCTTCGGGGCTGCTGGCGGTCAGGATCGGCGTCTGGAATTCGGTGAAGCCCTGCGCGATCATGCGCTGCCGGAGCGACGCGATCACTCCCGAGCGCAGCATGATGTTCTTATGCAGCCGGTCGCGGCGCAGATCGAGGAAGCGATATTTGAGCCGCACCTCCTCCGGGTAGTCGGCCTCGCCGGCGACGGGCAGCGGCAGCTCCGACGCCGGCGACTGGACGATGACGTCGGTGGCGCGCAGCTCGACATCGCCCGTCGGCAGGCTGGCGTTCTCGGCCCCGGCTATCCGCGCCGCGACCTCGCCGGTGACGGTGACGACGCTCTCGGTACGCGCGGCGTCGAGCGGGGCGAAGGCGGCGCTGTCGGGATTCACGACGATCTGCGTCAGGCCATAGTGGTCGCGCAGGTCGACAAACAGGACGCCGCCGTGATCGCGCTTGCGGTGGACCCAGCCCGATAGCCGCGCCGTGGTCCCCGCATCGCTGAGGCGCAGCGCGGCGCAATTGTGGGTACGATAAACGTGCATGGCGTCCGTTCGGGTGAGGTGCGGGTGAACGGCGGGTGACACACGGCGGCGGCCGATTTGTCAAGGCTAGCCGCCGCCGGTTTCCAACCCTATGACACCCCATGCTGATTCATCCGCTGATCACCGACACCGAAACCCTCGCCGCCCTGTGCACCCGGCTCGCCGAGGCGGACTTCGTCACCGTCGACACCGAATTCATGCGCGAGAACACGTTCTTCCCGGACCTGTGCCTCGTCCAGATTGCCGGCGGCGGCGAGGCGGCGGCAGTCGACCCCAAGGCCGCCGGAATCGACCTCAAGCCGCTGCTCGACCTCCTTGTCGAATCGCCGGTGCTCAAGGTCTTCCACGCCGGCGGGCAGGATCTCGAGATCATCTATAACCTGACCGGCAAGACGCCGACGCCGCTGTTCGATACCCAGATCGCCGCGATGGCGCTGGGGCAAGGCGAGCAGGTCAGCTACACCAACCTCGTCGCCTCGTATCTCAACATCCAGATCGACAAGGGCGCGCGCTTCACCGACTGGTCGCGGCGGCCGCTGAACGAGCGCCAGCTCGACTATGCGATCGGCGACGTCACTCACCTGGCCACCTTGTTTCCCAAGATGCTCGACAAGCTGCGGCGTACCGGGCGCGGCGACTGGCTCGACGACGAGATGGCGCGTGCTTCGGACCCGTCGACCTATGCCAACGACCCCGACACGGCGTGGGTCCGGCTGCGGCTGCCGAGCCGCAAGCCCGAGGTACTCGGGCGGCTGAAGGCGCTGGCGGCTTGGCGCGAGCGCGAGGCGAAATCGAAGGACGTGCCGCGCGGCCGCATCGTCAAGGATGAGACGCTGGGCGACCTCGCCGGATCGCCGCCGCGCAACCAGACCGAGCTGGGGAAGGTTCGCGGGCTGTCGGCGACATGGGGCACCAACGACATCGGCAAGCGGCTCATGGACGCGCTTGCTGCCGCGCGACCGCTCAGTGCCGATGAAATGCCCGCCCGCGAGGTGTCGCGCCCCGGGCTGTCGACCGAGGGCGCGCTGATCGCCGACCTCTTGAAGCTGCTGCTCAAGATCCGCGCCAAGGAAACCAATGTCGCGCCCAAGCTGATCGTCCGCGGCGACGACCTCGACGCCATCGCCGGCGGGGTGCGGACCGGGCTGCCGGTGCTCGACGGGTGGCGGTATGACGTGTTC
>JALYIX010000006.1 GCA_030775565.1 Pseudomonadota bacterium
ACGCCAGCGCCGGGCACGACCGCGAGCCGCGCCCGGCCCTTCGTCGCGGCCCGAATTCCGGCTCCCAGGTCGATTGCTTGGCGATTGTCGCCATACACCACCCAGGGTCCGTTGAGGTCCTGACCGACGCTTCCGAACGGCCCGATCAGGGCGATGCTCGCGGTCGGCGAAAGCGGCAGCAGCCCGCCATCGTTCTTGAGCAGGACGCACGACTTGGTCGCCGCCTCGCGCGCCAGCGCCAGGCTCGCGGGGAGGCGAGATCGCGCTTTTTCGCGCTTGAGGTCGATCCGGCGAAACGGATCGTCGAACAGCCCGAGCATGGCCTTCATCGCCAGCACGCGCCGCACCGACGCATCGAGCAGCGCCTGCGGCACCAGTCCGTCGCGCACGAGCCCCGGCAGGAACTCGGCATAAACCCCGCTCTGCATGCTCATGTCGACCCCGGCGAGGAAGGCAATTCGGGCGGCATCCCGACGATCCTTGGCAAAGCCGTGCGCGATCATTTCCTCGTCGCCGGTATAGTCCGACACCACGAAACCACGAAAGCCCCACTCCCCGCGCAGCAGATCGGTCATCAGCCAGTGATTACCGGTCGAGGGAACCCCCGAAATCTCGTTGAACGACGCCATGGTCGAGAGCGAACCCGCATCGAATGCAGCCTTGAACGGCCGCAGATAGACTTCGCGCAGCGTCCGCTCGGACACGTCGACCGTGCTGTAGTCGAGCCCGGCCTCGACCGCGCCATAGGCAGCGAAATGCTTCGCGCATGACAGCATCGCGTCGTCGTCGGCAAGCGACCGGCCCTGGAATCCGCGCACCCGCGCCGCGGCGAACATCCGCCCGACCAGCACGTCCTCGCCCGCGCCTTCCATCGTCCGCCCCCAGCGCTGGTCGCGGGCGATGTCGACCATTGGCGCGAAGGTCCAGTCGACACCGGCGCCGGCGGCTTCGAATGCCGCGACGCGCGCGGTCCGCTCAGCCAGTGACGGTTCGAAGCTGGCCGCTTCGGCAACCGGCACGGGAAAGATCGTGCGGTGACCGTGGATGATGTCGGCGGCGAAGATCAGCGGGATCTTGAGGCGCGAGCCGTCGATCACCGCACGCTGCATCTGCAGCGCCATCGCCGCGCCGTTGCCATTGAACACGCCGGTCAACTTGCCCGCCACGGCGTCGGCAATCTGGCGCGGATAGTCGCTGTTGGCGGAGGGCGGGTTGAGCGCGGTGGCAACGGTGCCGCCCCACGCCGAGGCCATCAGGGTCAACTGGCCGGCTTTCTCCTCGAGCGTCATCTGACTGATGAGGCGATTGACATTTGCGGGGTGACGACCCGTGTCGGCTTGCCGCAGCATCGCGCTCACGGGGCTTGCGCTCCACGCCGCCACGGCTGCACCGCCCATCAACAAGGATCGCCGCGATACGCGTCCGTCGACCATGTCTTCCCTTCCATCCATCCCGTGCGTCGGCTCTTGTAACCGGTTACGGAGCCTTTATGGCAAGTCTTGGGAGCGTGCGCCAGATGCCGCCTGGGAGATAAATCGAGCATGGCCGAAGCGACCATCCGCGATGTCGCCCGTCGCGCTGCAGTGTCGGTTGCATCGGTGTCGCGTACGCTGAACGCGCCCTCGGCGGTGCGCGAAGAGCTGCGCGAGCGGGTGCTGAAGGCTGTCGCCGAGCTCGGCTATTCGCCACACGCCGGTGCGCGCAGCCTGAGCCTGCGGGCGAACCAAGCGATCGGCGTCGTCCTGCCGGACCTGCACGGAGAATTTTTCTCGGAGCTGATCCGGGGGATGGACCGGGAGGCCTCCGCGCACGGCTTTCAACTGCTCCTCTCAACAATGCATACCGACGTCGAACGGGCCTCGTCGGCGCTGCGCGCGATGCGTGGGCGGGTCGACGGGCTGATCGCGATGGCGCCTCAGCTCGACAGTGCTCAGATTGCGGCGATCGTGCCGCGCTCGCTGCCTGCCGTCCTGATCAACAGCGCCGACGGCGCCGACCGGCACTTGTTGCGCATCGACAATCGCCACGGTGCCGAGGAGGTGGTGCGCCATTTCGTCGAGCGTGGGCGGCGGCACTTCGTGCACATCGCCGGACCGGCCGGGAACCTCGATGCGATCGAGCGGGCCGAGGCCTTCACCGCGACCTGCAGGCGGCTTATCGGCGCGGAGCCGATCGTCCTCGCGGGCGACTTCTCGGAGGAGGCGGGGCGGTCGGCGGTCGAGCAGCTTCTCCGACGGGGCCAGCACTTCGACGGACTGTTCGCGGCCAATGACATGATGGCGCTCGGCGCGATCGGCGCGCTCCGGGCGGGCGGTGTCGGCGTTCCCGACGCGGTGGCCGTGGCGGGGTTCGATGACATTCCGCTCGCCCGCTTCCTCGACTTGACCACGGTTCGGGTGCGGATGGACGAGCTTGGCG
>JALYIX010000007.1 GCA_030775565.1 Pseudomonadota bacterium
GAGAAATAATGTTTGAGCGCGAGGATCTGGCGCCGGTAGCGGAGCGAGCTTTGCGCCAGCAGGCGGATTTCGGACAGGCTGTCGAGCACCACGCGCTGCGGCTGGACCTGCTCGATCGATTCGAAGATGCGCCTGGTCGTCTCGCCGAGCTCGAGGTCGGACGAGTAGAGCAGGCTCTGCTGCTGCTCGTCGTCGAGGAGATTCTCTGGCGGGACGAGTTCGAACACGGTCAGTGGCTCGTCGAACGTCCAGCCATGCGACGCGGCGCTTTCGCGAAGTTCGGTCTCGGTCTCGGACAAGGTGATGTACAGCCCGCGCTCGCCGCGCCGCGCGCCGTCGAGCAGGAACTGGGTGGCGATGGTCGTCTTGCCGGTGCCGGGGCTGCCTTCGAGCAGGTAGACCCGACCGCGGTTGAAGCCGCCGGCGAGGATATGGTCGAGCCCGTCGACCCCGGTGCTCGCCTTGTCGGGCGGCGGCGGGATCTCCCGGGTCATGGCTGGGGCGGCTGAACTCACGGGCACTGCTCTACTATTGCGGGGTCGGACGGCACCTTGGCGAGCCAGGAACCCGCCGCGACCGGGAAAAGTCGTTGAGTGAGCCAACACCCCCTTTTCTTTTTGGTTCCACCCGCTATATCGGCTTCATCCAAAACATGACGGCTCCGCCGCACCTCGTCGTGCGCCCGGGGCTTTTCCTGCCCTCTCCGGGACAGGGCCCGAACCGCGCACGGGCCGCACGCATGGAGAAGGACCAACAGGGCCAAGCGCTCCGACCATCGTTTTTCCGCCTCGGCGGGAAGCTAGCTCGGCCTTCTCCTCGGGAGGCCCGACACGCGCAGGGATACCCATGGCCACCAAATCGATCGACGTCGCAAGCAACTCGGGCGGGCGCAAGAGCGCCATCAACACGACCGGGGCCAACTCGCGCCGCATCCGCAAGATCTTCGGCAACATCCACGAGATCAGCGAGATGCCGAACCTGATCGAGGTCCAGCGCGAGAGCTATGAGCAGTTCCTCCGCTCGGACTCGTCGATCGGTTATGTCTCGGGGCTCGAGAAGACCCTTCGCTCGGTCTTCCCGATCCAGGATTTCGCGGGCACCGCGCATCTCGACTTCGACCGCTACGAGCTCGAGCATCCCAAGTTCGACACCGACGAGTGCCGCCAGCGCGGGCTGACCTACGCCGCGCCGATGAAGGTCACGTTGCGCTTGACCAGCTTCGAGATCGATCCCGACACCGAAGCCAAGTCGGTGATCGATATCAAGGAGCAGGACGTCTACATGGGCGACATGCCGCTCATGACGATGAACGGCACCTTCATCATCAACGGCACCGAGCGGGTGATCGTCAGCCAGATGCACCGTTCGCCGGGCGTCCTGTTCGACCATGATCGCGGCAAGACCCACTCGTCGGGCAAGTTCCTGTTCGCGGCGCGGGTCATTCCTTATCGCGGCTCGTGGCTCGACTTCGAGTTCGACGCCAAGGACATCGTCAACGTCCGCATCGACCGCAAGCGTAAGCTGCCGGTGACGGCGCTGCTCCACGCGCTCGGTCTGTCGAGCGAGGAGATCCTCAACCAGTTCTACAACAAGGTCGTCTATGTCCGCGGGCCGAACGGCTGGCAGATCCCCTATGTGTCCGAGCAGTGGCGCGGGCAGAAGCCGACGCACGACGTGATCAACGCCGACAGCGGCGAAGTGATGTTCAAGGCGCACGAGAAGATCACCCCGCGCTCGGCGACCAAGGCGGCCAAGGAAGGCCTTGCCAACCTCATCATCCCGACCGAGGAAATCTTCGGGCGCTTCTCGGCCTATGACCTCATCAACGAGGCGACCGGCGAGATTTACGTCGAGGCCGGCGACGAGATTTCGGCCGAGAATCTCGAAAAGCTCGACAAGGCCGGGACCGACCGGCTCGAGCTGCTCGACATCGACTATGTCAACACCGGCCCGTGGATGCGCAACACGCTGAAGGCCGACAAGTCCGAGGACGGCGACAGCGCATTGAGCGACATCTATCGCGTCATGCGCCCCGGCGAGCCGCCGACGCGCGAGACCGCTGACGCGCTGTTCTACGGCCTGTTCTTCGATCCCGACCGCTATGACCTGTCGGCCGTCGGCCGGGTCAAGCTCAACATGCGCCTCGGCCTCGATGCCGAGGACACGGTCACGACGCTGCGCCGCGAGGATATCCTTGCGGTCGTCCAGGAGCTGATCAACCTCAAGGACGGCAAGGGCGAGATCGATGACATCGACAACCTCGCCAACCGCCGCGTGCGCTCGGTCGGCGAGCTGCTCGAGAACCAGTATCGCGTTGGCCTCCTGCGCATGGAGCGTGCGGTCAAGGAGCGGATGAGCAGCGTCGACGTGTCGACGGTGATGCCGAACGACCTCATCAACGCCAAGCCGGCGGTTGCCGCGGTGCGCGAATTCTTCGGCTCGTCGCAGCTGTCGCAATTCATGGACCAGACCAATCCGCTCAGCGAAGTGACCCACAAGCGCCGCGTGTCGGCGCTCGGGCCGGGCGGGTTGACGCGTGAACGTGCGGGCTTCGAAGTCCGCGACGTCCACCCGACCCACTATGGCCGGATCTGCCCGATCGAGACTCCCGAAGGGCCGAACATCGGCCTGATCAACAGCCTTGCCAGCTTCAGCCGGGTCAACAAGTACGGCT
>JALYIX010000008.1 GCA_030775565.1 Pseudomonadota bacterium
TCGACCTTGGTCCCATGGGCGAGGAGCCAGCGGCCGACGAGCGCTTCAGCCAAGCGCGCCCCTTTGTCGCGGCCGGTCGAGGCGGCGAGATCACGCAGCCATGAGAAGCCTTGGAGCGAGGTGGCAATCTTGCTGTCGGCACCCAGCCCGGCGAAGTCGAAATCGGCGAGGTCGACACTTTCGGTGCCGAGGGTGAAACGGCCGGCGAGGAGGGCGTCGCCTCTCGCTCGATCACCGGCGATATGGTCGCGGGGGACGGCGATCAGGCGGAGTGGTTCCTTCTTGGCGGTGAACAGGCGCGACATGAGCGAGCCTCTGGCAAGCTTGCCAATGACATCGCCTTCGTCGCTCATCCTTCGCCTCGAAGCGCGGCGATATTGGCGGCGTAGTGGTCGGGGCCGCCACGGAAGGCAGCGGTGCCGGCGACGATCGCCGTCGCGCCGGCGCTGAGAACTTCTCGAACATTGCCCATATCGACCCCGCCATCAACCTCGATCGTGACGTTCAGACCCTTGGCGGCGACCTGTTTGGCCAGTGCCTCAATTTTACGGAGCTGGCTTGAAATGAACTTCTGGCCGCCGAAGCCGGGATTGACGCTCATCACGAGGACGAGATCGATCTCCTCAAGAATATAATCGAGCGTCTTGGCGGGGGTCGCGGGGTTGAGCGAGACTCCGGCCTTCTTGCCGAGCGCCTTGATCCGCTGGACCGTGCGGTGGAGGTGCGGGCCGGCCTCCTGGTGGACCGTAATGATGTCCGCCCCAGCCTCGGCGAAGGCATCGAGAAAGGGGTCGACCGGGGTGATCATCAAATGGACGTCGAACGGCTTTGCCGAATGGGGGCGGAGGGCCTTCACGACCATCGGGCCGATGGTCAGATTGGGCACGAAATGGCCATCCATCACATCGACATGGATCCAGTCGGCGCCGGCAGCGTCGATCGAGCGGACTTCATCCCCGAGGCGGGCGAAGTCGGCGGACAGGATCGAGGGCGCAATGACGGTCATGAGGCCGATTAGCCGGAGTTAGGCAGGGGCGACAAGGCGGGCGATGAAGAAGCCGTCGAGCCCGCCTTCGGCTTCGAGCAGGCCGGGGAGGACGCGGACGAATCCGTCCGAGGTCGGAATGATGAATTCGGGCAATTCGCCAAGGGCTGGCGGGGCGATGGTGAAAGACGGGTTGGCGGCGAGGAAGGCTTCAACAATCATCTCGCCTTCCTCGGGTTCGAGGCTGCAGGTGGCAAAAACCAAAGTACCGCCCGGTGCGAGCAGGGTCGCGGCGTGGGCAAGGAGGTTTTTCTGGAGCTCGGCGGTCTCGGCAATAATCTGCGGCCGAGCGCGAAAGAGGACCTCGGGGTGGCGACGGAAGGTGCCGGTCGACGAGCAAGGCGCGTCGAGCAGGATCGAGTCAAAACGCTCGTCGGGAGTCCAGCTGAGCGCGTCTGCCTCTATCAGCAGCGCGGCGAGATTGGTGCGGTCGAGATTCTGCTGCAGTCGTGCAAGACGACTTTGCTTTCGATCGATCCCGGTGACCGTGTGTCCGGCAGCGGCGAGCTGCATTGTCTTGCCGCCCGGCGCTGCGCACAAGTCGAGGACGGTCTTGATCGATGCCGGGATCAGGCGCGCGGGGAGCGAGGCGGCGAGATCCTGCACCCACCATTCGCCAGCATCGAAGCCGGGCAGTTCGGCGACGTTGGATGACGAATCGAGCCGGGCGTGACGCG
The DNA here is from genome assembly GCA_030775565.1 of Pseudomonadota bacterium. Classification (GTDB taxonomy): domain Bacteria; phylum Pseudomonadota; class Alphaproteobacteria; order Sphingomonadales; family Sphingomonadaceae; genus Sphingomicrobium. Next base: position 1,723 of record JALYIX010000008.1, read on the forward strand.
CGGCAAGCGAGGTCGCGCCGGCAAACGCGTCGGCGGCCGCCTCGTCCTTGAAACTGAGGTCGAGTGGCGCGCGGCGGGCGATCGAGCGGCGCGCTCCCTCCACCATTTCCTGGCCCCACGCCCTGGCCCAGCGTTCTTCGACGTCGGCCGGAAGGTACGGAGCGTCGATCCTGGGAAGGCCGCCGCGAAGCAGAGTGCCAAGAACGCCGTGGACCAGCCGGCGCGGTCCGCCATCGACCAGCGGCAGTGCGGTCGCTACGACCGCATGGTCAGGAGTGCCGAGTCCGATCTTCTGGGCAAGGGCGAGGCGTAGCACCATGCGCGCCTTCGCATCGGGCGCGAGCGCCAGACGGGTAGCGCTGTCAATCAACCTGTCGAGGTCGGGAAGGCGGCGGAGGGTCTCGCCCGCGATAGCCAGCGCGAGGCCCTGGTCGTTGGGCGGCAGTTTCGGCCCACCCTGCGCTGCAGCCTCGAGCGTCTGGCCCCTTCGGAGCACGCCATCGAGCAGGCGCAGCGCAGAAGCTCTCGCGGGAAGGCCTTCGGGTTGGTCGGGGCTTGGCATCGGCGCCTTTAGGCACCAATTCCGATATTATGAAACGACCAGCCCATGTTGTCGCGCCCAAAACGCTGACCCTGTCGCCGCCAGTGCCCCCGCCCAGGGCGGTCGAACCGTCACCACCCGCGGGGGAGGAGGATCGCAAGGATCCGACCCGCTATGGCGACTGGGAGAGAAAGGGAATTGCGATCGACTTCTGATTGTCCGGCGTGGCTTGGTCAGGATGACGCGCGCTGCTTTACTGGCGCTCGGCACGGGCCGGGCGGGCGAGCAGCGATTCGAGCACCTGATCGACGGTCGCGGCCCCTCTCAACAACGC
>JALYIX010000009.1 GCA_030775565.1 Pseudomonadota bacterium
GGGTGACGGAGGGTGTTCAAGCGGCGAACAAAAAAGGGCCCGACCTTCCGGCCGAGCCCCTTCGCGCTACCGATCCGGCAAGGATCAATAGCGGTAATGATCCGGCTTGAACGGCCCCTCGACCGGCACGCCGATATAGCCCGCCTGCTTCGGCGTCAGCTGCGACAGTTTCACGCCCAGCTTTTCGAGGTGCAGCGCGGCGACCTTCTCGTCGAGATGCTTGGGCAGGACGTACACTTCGTTCTTGTAGTTCTCGGACTTGGTCCACAGCTCGATCTGCGCGAGCGTCTGGTTCGTGAAGCTCGCGGACATCACGAACGACGGATGCCCCGTCGCGCAGCCCAGGTTCACCAGGCGGCCCTTGGCGAGGATGATGATCTGCTTCCCGTCCGGGAACTTCACCAGGTCGGTGCCCGGCTTCACTTCGGTCCAGGCATAGTTACTCAGCGCCGCGATCTGGATCTCCGAATCGAAGTGGCCGATGTTGCAGACGATCGACATCGGCTTCATCGCCTTCATGTGATCGGCGGTGATGACGTCGGCATTGCCGGTCGCGGTGCAGAAGATGTCGGCGCGGGTCACCGCCTCTTCCATCGTCACGACCTCGAAGCCTTCCATCGCCGCCTGCAGCGCGCAGATCGGGTCGACCTCGGTCACCATCACGCGCGCACCGCCGTTGCGGAGCGACTGCGCCGAGCCCTTGCCGACATCGCCGAAGCCGGCGACGCAGGCGACCTTGCCGGCCAGCATGACGTCGGTCGCGCGACGGATCGCGTCGACCAGCGATTCCTTGCAGCCGTACAGATTATCGAACTTCGACTTGGTCACGCTGTCGTTGACGTTGATCGCGGGGAAGGGAAGTTCGCCCTTCTTGGCGATCTCGTACAGGCGGTGGACGCCGGTCGTCGTCTCTTCCGACACGCCCTTCAGGTTCTTCACCGTCTCGGTGAGGTAACCGGGGTACTTCGCCACGAACGCCTTGAGCGCGCGCTGGAATTCGACTTCCTCGTCATTCTCCGGCTCGCCGAGCGTGTGACCGGCTTCGAGCTTGGCGCCCCACAATGCGAACATGGTCGCATCGCCGCCGTCGTCCAGAATGATGTTGGCGGTCTGGCCGTCGGTGTCGGCACCCCAGTTAAAGATGTCGCCGACATAATCCCAGTAATCGGCCAGGCTCTCGCCCTTGATCGCGAACACCGGCACGCCGGTCGCGGCGATCGCCGCGGCAGCATGGTCCTGCGTCGAGAAGATGTTGCACGTCGCCCAGCGGACGTCGGCGCCCAAGGCGGTCAGCGTCTCGATTAACACCGCGGTCTGGATGGTCATGTGCAGCGAGCCGGTGATCCGTGCGCCCTTCAGCGGCTGCGACGCACCGAATTCCTCGCGCAGCGCCATCAGGCCGGGCATTTCGGTCTCGGCGATGTTGATCTCGGCGCGGCCGAAATCGGCGAGCGTGATGTCGGCGACGACGTAATCGGTCTTCGCGCGGTCGAGCGTGGTGGCCACGTGGATGTCTCCTGGAACGGGCATGATCGGCGGGCCGCGTGCCCGTGCCGGAAGGCCGCTCCTTAGTCGCGCCGGGTCGCCAAATCAAATATAAAGATGTCTTTATATGTTGGGTCGGGCGGGCGCGGAACGAGCCCCGCATAACGGAAACGATCGGCGCTGGACGCGCCTCCCCCGCCCGGTCCACAAGGCGCCGCATGAAGGCCGTCCTCCCCGCCATCGCGCGCCCGCTCCTCGCCCCTCACCTGCCCGCCGATCTCGATGTCGCGTGGTTCGCCGATTTGGACGAGGCGAAGGCGGGGATCGCCGACGCCGAGATCGCCTGGGTCGATATGCAACCGACCGCGCTCGTCGCCGAGGCGATCCGCGCGTCAGGCTCCGCGCTCAAATGGGTCTCGACCATTTATGCCGGGCTCGACGCGTTCCCGCTTGACCTGCTCCGCAACCGCGGCGTCACGGTCACCAATGGCGCGGGCATCAACGCCTATGCGGTCGCCGAATATGCTGTGATGGGGGTGCTGGTTGCGGCCAAACGCTTCGACGAGGTGGTCCGCGCGCATGACCGGCACGAATGGCCGAAGGACGCGCCCGGCAAGGTCGAGTTGTTCGAAACGAGCGCGCTGGTGATCGGCTATGGCGCGATCGGGCGGTTGATCGGGGATCGGCTCGCAGCGTTCGGGGTCGCCGTCACCGGCGTCACGCGGTCGGGCAAGGGCGGCACGCTGACGCCCGACCAGTGGCAGGCGCAGATCGGCACGTTCGACTGGGTTATCCTCGCCGCCCCCTCGACCGACGCGACCAAGACATTGATCGGCACAGCGGAACTGGCGGCGATGAAGCCGAGCGCGTGGTTGATCAACATTGCGCGCGGCGACATGATCGACGATGACGCGCTGATCGCCGCATTGACGGCGAAGACGATCGCCGGCGCGTTTCTCGACCCCACCGACCCCGAACCGCTGCCGGCGAACCACGCTTTATGGGATGCGCCCAACATATTGATCACGATGCACTTGTCGGGCCGCAGCCAGACCAAGATGTTCCAGCGCGCGGGCGCCCTGTTCCTCGAAAACCTGTCTGCCTACCGCGCCGGAAGGCCGATGAAGAACGTCAGCGATCTCGACCAGGGGTATTGAGAAGGAGAGCTTCGTTGCGCGCACGCCCGTTTTCGCGCAAGGAAACCGTCTTCCTACCACCACCGGACGAACGACATGGCCGCGACCTGGGCCCCCAATAGCTGGATGACGGCGGATGCGCGCCAGCAACCCGATTATCCCGACGCCGACGCGCTGACCGCCGCGACGGACACGCTTTCGACCTTCCCGCCCCTCGTCTTCGCGGGCGAGGCGCGCAGCCTGACGCGCGATCTGGCCGAGGTTGCCGCGGGGAAGGCGTTCCTGCTTCAGGGCGGCGACTGCGCGGAAAGTTTCGCCGAGCATAACGCGAACAACATCCGCGACACCTTCCGCGTCATCCTGCAGATGGCGGTCGTCCTGACCTATGCGTCCAAGCTGCCCGTCGTGAAGCTGGGCCGAATGGCGGGCCAGTTCGCCAAGCCCCGCTCGGCCCCCACCGAGGTGATCGACGGTGTCGAGCTGCCCAGCTACCGCGGCGACAACGTCAACGACATCGCCTTCACCCCGGAATCGCGGCACCCCGATCCACAGCGTATGATCCGCGCCTATTCGCAGTCGGCGGCGACGCTCAACCTGCTGCGCGCCTTCGCACAAGGCGGCTATGCGAACCTCCACCAGGTCCATCGCTGGACGCACGATTTTCTAGGGTCCAGCCCCTGGGCAAAGCGCTACCGCGAGACCGCGGACCGGATCGGCGAGGCGCTGGAGTTCATGGCTGCTTGCGGGATCGATCCCGAGACGGTCCCACAACTGGCGCAGACCAGCTTCTATACCAGCCACGAGGCGCTGCTGCTGCCGTTCGAACAGGCGATGACCCGCCGCGATTCGCTGACCGGCGACTGGTACGACACGTCGGCGCATTTCCTGTGGATCGGTGACCGTACCCGGTTTGAGGGCTCGGCGCATGTCGAATTCCTGCGCGGCATCGGCAACCCGATCGGCGTGAAATGCGGCCCCAGCCTGGATCCCGACGCGCTGCTGCGGATGCTCGACACGCTCAATCCCGCGCGCACCCCGGGGCGGATCACGCTCATCACGCGCTATGGCTATGACAAGATCGAAAGCGCGCTCCCCCGCCTCGTCCGCGCGGTCACGCGCGAAGGGCATCCGGTGGTGTGGAGCTGCGACCCGATGCACGGCAACACGGTCAAGGCAGTGACCGGCTACAAGACGCGGCCCTTCGACCGCATCTTGGCGGAGGTCCGCGGCTTCTTTGCGGTCCACCGGGCGGAGGGCACGCATGCGGGCGGCATCCATATCGAGATGACCGGGCAGAACGTCACCGAATGCACCGGCGGCGCGATCGACGTGACCGAGCAATCGCTCGCCGACCGCTATCACACGCATTGCGACCCGCGCCTCAACGCCAGCCAGAGCCTGGAAATGGCGTTCCTGCTGGCCGAAATGCTCAACGCAGAGATGGCCGAACGGCGAAAAGCGGCCTGAGTTAACCGGAGGCGGGCCCGAGCCTTGACGCTCGCCCCCGCCCCCCATATGGACCCGCGTCTGCTGACGGCCCCTTCGTCTAGCGGTTAGGACGCGGCCCTTTCACGGCTGAAGCACGGGTTCGATTCCCGTAGGGGTCACCATC
>JALYIX010000010.1 GCA_030775565.1 Pseudomonadota bacterium
GGTATAAGCCTCGCTTCATCGGAGGGCAGGCATGTCATTGAATCGTCGTGAAATGTTGAGGTTGGGTGCGGTTGGCGCGGGCGGCATGCTGCTTTCGTCGGCGGCAAGCAGCGTCGGCCTCCCGGCGGTCGTGTTCCATACGCCGCCGCCGACGGTCGATCCCCTGTCGCCCTTCGCGCCGCGTGCCGTTGCGCCGACCGGCATCAACCCGCAGCTGTTCGCCAAGGCCAAGGCTGCGCTCGATTCGCGCCCGTGGATCGCGCATCGCGACGTGATCGGCGTGGTCGATTTCTCGACCGGCTCGGCCGATCCGCGCTTCCATCTCGTCGACCTGATGAGCGGCCAGGTCGAAAGCCATCGTGTCGCCCACGGCCGCGGCTCCGACCCCGACCATTCGGGCTATGTCGAGCGTTTCTCGAACGATTTCGGCTCCTTCGCCAGTTCGAACGGGGCGTATGTCACGGGCGACATGTACGACGGCAAATATGGCAACTCGATGAAGGTTCGCGGGCTCGACGCCAGCAACAGCAACGCCGAAAGCCGGGCGATCGTCATCCACAATGCGTGGTACGCCGAGGACGAGGTCGCCCGCGACTTCGGCAAGCTCGGCCGGTCGGAGGGCTGCTTCGCCTTCAGCAAGGCGAGCCAGTGGCGCGTGATGAGCCGCCTCGCCAACGGCCGGATGATCTACGCCGACAAGCTCGCCTGAGCCCACTCGCCGCGGCCGACCGCCGGCAGGCAGCATTCCCCGGTAGCAACCGTCATCCGACGACGCGTGGCAGTCCCGTTCAGGCGAGCGACTTGCTGACCTGTTCGAACACGTCCTTCGACAGGCCGGGCTCGGCCAGGATCCGCTCGAGCTCGGCGCGCATCAATGCTGCTCGCTTGGGCTCCAGCCGCCGCCAGCGCCCGAGCGGCGGGACCAGCCGCGCCGCGGTCTGCGGGTTGAGCCGGTCGGCGGCAAGCGCCATGTCGGCGACGAAGCGATAGCCTTCGCCCGAACCGCCATGGAACGCCCACTGGTTCATCGCGAAGCTGCCGACCAGCGAGCGTAGCCGGTTGGGATTGGTCATGGAGAAGTCGGGATGCGCGGCAAGCGCCTCGACCGCCGCCAGCGTGTCGCTCCGCTGGGCCGCCGCCTGAAGCCCGAACCATTTGTCGATCACCAGCGAATCGGTGCGGTAGCGGTCGTAGAAGTCGGCGAGCGCGGCCTGCCGCTCGGGCGCGTCGAGGCTGACGAGGATGCCGAGTGCGCCTTGCCGGTCGGTCATGTTGTCGGCGGCGTCATATTGCGCCTTGGCCAGCGCCGCGCCGCGGACCGGATCGCCCGCCGCCAGCAACGCGAGCGCGACGGTGCGGAGGCGGCGAATGCCCTTGGCCGATGACGACAGGTCGCTCCCCGGCGCGCCATCGCGCTGCGCGGCGGCAAGCGGGTCGGCCAGCGCCTGGCCGATCGCGCGGCGCAGATTTTCCCGCGCCGAGTGGATCGCCTCGGGATCGACCAGCGGCATGCGGTCGCCGATCAGGCTTTCGGACGGCAGCAGCAGCGCCTCGCCCTTGAACGCCGGATCGAGCGCGTTCGACGCCAGCGTCCGCTGCATCGCCTCGATCAGCGTGGTCGGATCGACTGGCGCACCGTGAGCACCGCCGATCAGCGTGCGCAGCATCAGTTCCTGCAGCGCCTCGTAGCGCGCGAACGGATTGGGATCATGTTCGGCCAGCGCCTCCAGTTCGCCGCTGTGGCGCGCAACGTCGATCACCACCGGCGCCGAGAAGTCGCGGTTGATCGACAGCAGCGCCGGTTCGGTCACGCCGTCGAAGCGGACGCTCTGGGTCGCCTCGGTAAGGAGGATGACGCGTTCTGCCGCAAGCTCGGCACCGCTATCGCGCCCGATCAACGCGGTCTTGAGCGGCACGACCATCGGCTGCTTGTCGGGCTGGCCGGGTGTGGGCGGCACCGTCTGCGAGAGATGAAGCACCGCGCCGTCGGCGCCCTGCTCGAGCCGGGCGGTGACCTTGGGTGTCCCGGCCTGGCTGTACCACAGCCTGAACTGGGCAAGGTCGACCCCGCTCGCATCCTCCATCGCCTTGACGAAATCCTCGCAGGTCACTGCCTGCCCGTCGTGCCGCTCGAAGTAGAGGTCCGACCCGGCGCGGAATTTGTCCGGGCCGAGGATGGTGCGCATCATGCCGATCAATTCGGCGCCCTTGTTATAGACCGTCGCGGTGTAGAAATTGGCGATCTCGAGGTAGCTTTCGGGCCGCACGGGGTGCGCCAGCGGGCCGGCATCCTCGGGGAACTGCGCCGAGCGCAGCACGCGCACATCCTCGATCCGCTTGACCGCCGCCGAGCCCATGTCGCCCGAAAAGCCCTGGTCGCGAAAGACGGTGAAACCTTCCTTGAGACTGAGCTGGAACCAGTCGCGGCAGGTCACCCGGTCGCCCGACCAATTGTGGAAATATTCGTGCGCGACGACCGCTGCGATGGCGTCGAAGTCGGCGTCGGTCGCACTGTCCTGATCTGCGAGAATGTAACGCGAGTTGAAGATGTTGAGGCCCTTGTTCTCCATCGCGCCGAAGTTGAAGTCGTCGACGGCCACGATGTTGAACAGGTCGAGGTCATATTCCCGGCCATAGGTCCGCTCGTCCCACGCCATCGCCGCCTTCAGCGCGGCCATCGCGTGCGCGGTCTTGGGCAAATCGGCTTCGCGGACCCAGATCGCGAGGTCGACGGCGCGGCCGGACATGGTGATGAAGCGGTCGCGGTTGGGCGCGAGGTCGCCGGCGACGAGCGCGAACAGATAGGACGGTTTGGGGAAGGGGTCGTCCCATTCGGCCCAGTGGGTGGCGCCCTCGCCATCGCCCGCGGCCGTGCAATTGCCATTGGCCAAGAGCACCGGGAAGCGCGCCTTGTCGGCGCTCATCCTGACGCGATAGACCGACAGCACGTCGGGCCGGTCGGGGTGGAAGGCGATGCGGCGGAAGCCCTCGCTCTCGCACTGGGTGCAGAGCAGCCCGCCCGAGGCATAGAGCCCCATCAGCTTGCTGTTGGCGGCGGGGGCAAGGACGACCTCGCTTTCGACCGTCGCGCGCTGGCCGGGAAGGTCGATCAGCAGCGCCTCGCCGTCGCGGCGCGGCTCGACCGCAACGCCGTCGACCTTGATCCAGCTGGCGGCAAGGCCATCGCCTTCGAGCCGCAGCGGCCGGCCATGCGCACCGTTGCGTTCGACCGTCAGCGTCGAACGGACCACCGACCGATCGGGATCGAGGGTGAAATCGAGCGCGACCGCCGGCACGAGCCAGTCGGGCGGTCGATAGTCCTTGCGCAGGGTTTCGGCATGAGCGGCGGGGGCGACGGGCGCGGTTCGAACATCCATCGGCGAGACTTAAGCGCGCCGCCGCGCCCCCGCAATGCACTCCGCGGTCGTTGGTCGATCAGTCGCGCACGGATGCGCGATCAGCGCGCCGCGCTGCGCCCGCCGAGCGCGAGCAGCATCCCGCCCAGCGCCAGCACGGCCCCGGCACCGGCGAGCAGCGTCCAGCGATAGCCTTCGAACGCGGTCGAGAGGCCCATCGCGATGATCGGGGTGAGCACGCTCGAGTAAGCCGCCTTGCCCGGCCCGATCTTGCGCACCACCGGGAAATAGAGGTTGAAGGCGAGCACCGAGGCGACCAGCGCGAGATAGGCGAGGCCGAGCCAGTAGCTCGGGCGCGGGTCGAGCACGGGCGGCCCGGTCATGGCGAAGGCGATCACGGCATCGACCAGCGCGCCGATCGCCATCGACCAGGCGAGCAGCACCGGGATGGGATAGCGCCGCACCCGCTCGAGCGCCTGGTAGACGTTCGAGATCGAGGCGCCGACCAGCGCCGCGCTGGTGAGGAGGATGCCGAGCCCGACCTCGGCCTGCATTGCCGGACTGTCGTGAAGTTCATGGAGGAACAGCAGGCCGATCCCGACGATCGCGATCGCCGCGCTGAGCAGGAAGCGGCCGCCCGGGCGGTGGCCGAGCATGGCCCAGGCGAACAGGCTGTTGGGGATCAGGAGCAGCGCGAACACGGTCGCCACCAGCCCCGAGGTGATGAACCGCTCGGCCAGATAGACACCGTTGAAGTTGATGCAGAATTGCGCGACCCCGATCAGCAGCGCGGCCTTGGCGAGCTCGGGCTCGAGGCGCAGCGAATGGCCCTGGATCCGCGCCATCACCGCCATCGCGCTGGCGGCGACGATGAAGCGGTAGGTCACCGACCATTGCGCCGGAACCGGACCGAGCTGATACTTGATGACCAGCCAGGTCGAGCTCCAGATCAGGGTGAACAGGATGAAGGGGAGGGCGACCCCGGCAAAGCGGCGATCGTCCCGCTGTGGCCCCCCGCTCACAAGGCGGCGATCGCGCTCGCCAGCCGGGCAACCGCCGTCATGTCCTGGTCCCAGCTGGTGACAAGCCGGACCTCGCCCGGCCCCCAGTCGTAGAAGTCGAAGCCGGCGGTGCGCAGCGTTGCCGCCTCCGCCGGTGACATGCGGACGAACAGTTCGTTGGCCTCGACCGGGTGGACCAGCCGCTCGCGCCCGGCGGCGTCGGCCAGCGCGCGGGCAGCGGCGTTGGCGGCCGTCGCATTGGCCAGCCAGCGGTCGTCCTCGATCAGCGTGAGCAGCTGCGCCGCCTGGTAGCGGCCCTTCGACAGCAAGTGCCCCGAGCGCTTGCGACGGACGAGGGTCGCCTCGGCCAGCTCGGGCTTGAAGAAGACCAGCGCTTCGCTGCTCATCCCGGCATTCTTGACGAAACCGAACGACAGCGCGTCGACCCCGGCG
>JALYIX010000011.1 GCA_030775565.1 Pseudomonadota bacterium
GCCGGTGGACGGGGCTTTCGCTAGCCCCAGCGCGCGATGTGGCTTGTGCAACTCAAGGGACCTCCAACTGGTAGTTCGAGAAAAAGCTGCCTTGCGGTTGGAAGTCCCATGGGGCAGCGAGGAGGGCGATATATGGGGGGGGACCCCTCGTTGCAACTTATTTCGGCGGATGGCCGGTTGCGAGACGGCAACGCCTGTCGCTCCGGCGCAACGGTTTGTCGAAATCCTGTTAGATCAGGCAGTTAACCGATCATGCGGGGCGAGAAGTTGACGCCGACCGGACACAGTCGACAAGATCGAACTCTATCCGACCGCGGCCCGCATCGCGCCGGACTCGAGCGGGGCAGGACCGGCGCGCGCGACAGCCTGGGTCAGTGCCTCGACTTCAGCGGCGAGCGTACGCAGTTCGGCGGCAAGCGCCCTCGGATCGGCTTCGCCCACTCCGGCGGCGGCATCGATCAGGGTTTCCAGCAGCATCGACAGACACGGCAGGATCGTCTCTTCGATTCGCTCGAAGGCTTCGTCAAGGACGGCCTGGGGTAACGGCTCGCGCATGCGGGCTTTATGTGCGAGCAGGGTTAAGGATCGATTGAGGGGCGAACAAAAAGTGCAGTCATTCGGCGATGCCGGACTTGCGTTGGCGATGATCGCGGCCCTGCTGTTAGCCATTGTCGGCGTCCGCTGGGCCATCCGCGGCGACGCCGCTAACCGCCGGCGCGGGCTGCTGATGATCGCGGCCGCGGTCGTGCTGGTCGCCAACGTCGTGATCTGGACATTGTAGACGGGGCAAGGCGTTCGCGCCGGAGACCCTTCAACCGGAGCGGGGGCAAGTGACCTGCGATTCATCCAGTCACTGCCAGCGGCCTCGCTCAGCGCTTGAGGTCTTTCTCCAGGCGCATGTCGAGATAGTCATCGACGCTACCCATCAGCTGCGGCATTTCGTTGGCGAAGAAATGGTTGGCACCGGGAATCGTGTCGTGATGGATGGTGATGTGGCGCTGGGTGCGCAGCTTGTCGACCAGCTTCTGGACCGCACCCGGGGTGACGACTTCATCGCTTTCACCCTGGATGATGATGCCCGACGAGGGGCAGGGGGCAAGGAAGCTGAAATCATACATGTTGGCCGGCGGCGCGATCGAGATGAAGCCCTTGATCTCGGGCCGGCGCATGAGCAGCTGCATTCCGATCCACGCGCCGAAGCTGACTCCCGCGACCCAGGTGGTCTGCGCCTCGGGATGGATCGACTGGACCCAGTCGAGCGCCGAGGCTGCGTCGGACAATTCGCCGATGCCATTGTCGAACAGGCCCTGGCTCTTGCCGACGCCGCGGAAGTTGAAACGCAGCGTTGCAAACCCGCGACGCACGAAGGTCTGATAGAGCAGCTGCACGATCTTGTTGTTCATCGTGCCGCCCGCCTGGGGATGCGAGTGGAGGATCAGCGCGACCGGCGCGCGCGGGCGCGGCCCGGGGTTGAAACGGCCTTCGAGACGGCCTTCGGGACCGGGAAAAATGACTTCGGGCATGGGGCTCGGCAGACTGGAGGGTAGCGGGAAAGCGTGTGCGCTATATAGGTTGGCGCACGTTAATCGCAATCGGCAGAGTAAGCGCCCTTCCATGGCCCGTATCTATCTCGACCATGCCGCGACCACGCCGCTGTTGCCCGAAGCCCGGGCCGCGGTGGCAGAGGCGTTCGAGCGGTGGGCCAACCCGAGTTCGCCCCATGCCGAAGGCCGCGCGGCCCGGGCAGCGCTGGAGCGGGCGCGGCGGGCAATTGCGGAAGCCTTGGGGTGGCGCCATGACGTCATCCTCACCTCCGGGGCGAGCGAAGCGGTGACCATCGCTGCGACGCGGGCGCGGATTGCGGGTCGGCTGGTCGGAGCGACCGAACATGACATCGTCGGCCATGCGATGGGGGCGGGTGCGGTCGATGTCCCGGTCGATGGGGCCGGACTGATCGACCTCGACGCGCTCGACCGAGGATTGGCCTCTGGCCCTGCGCTGGTCGCCATCCAGCAGGTAAACAATGAGACCGGGGTGATCCAAGATTGTGCCGAGATCGCCCGCCGGGTGCGCGCCGCCGGGTCGCTGTGGCTTGCCGATTGTGCGCAAGGGGCGGGCAAGATCGACTTGCCCGATGCCGATTTCATTGCGGTCTCGGCGCACAAACTTGGCGGACCGCCGGGGGTCGGCGCGCTGCTGGTCCGTGACTTGGCCACGCTATCGCCATCGGGCGGACAGGAGCAGGGCTATCGGCGGGGAACCCAGGACATGCCGGCGGCCGCCGGTCTTGCGGCGGCCTTGGCGAGTGGCGTGGCGCGGCGGGCGATGCCGCATCTCGCGGCGCTTCGCGAACGGCTGGAGTCAGGCGTCGGCGCTGCGG
>JALYIX010000012.1 GCA_030775565.1 Pseudomonadota bacterium
ACGCAGCGCCCGAGAAGCCAGTCCTCCACCTCCGTCCGGAGCAGCTACGCGACGTCCGGCGCATCGCCCGCGCGGCGCGGATCGAAGTTCACCGCAACACCGTCCCGAAGGCTGCACAGACCGCCTATGCGCCGCGCGTCGGCCCCCCGGGCCGGGTGATCCAGCTCGGCGCCTATCGCAGCGTCGCCGACGCCGAGCGCGCCGCCGTGCTGTTCCGCTACAAATATCGCGGCCTGCTCGCGCCCGTGCCCAAGGCGGTCTTGCCGTTCCGCCCGAAGAACAGCCGGCGCTTCTTCTATCGCGTCCAGTTCATCGTCCCGAGCCAGGCCTATGCCGAAGTCACTTGCCAGCGGCTGCGCGCCGCCGCCAAGACGTGCCTGGTGATCTACTGATGCTTGCCCCAAGGAACACCGCTCGATGAGTGACCGCCGCGCCGGTTTCGATGAGGAAGGGCTGCCCTGGCTCGAGGCGGTCGCCGACGAGGACAGCCCGCGCGGGGTATCGGCGAAGAAGATGCTCGCCGCGCTGCTGCTGGTTGCGGCGGCGGTGGCGCTGGTGGCGGGGACGGCGTTCGTGCTTGGGCGGCGCGCGGTCGGGCCGACCAGCGGTCCGCCCGAACTGATCAAGGCCGACCCGCGCCCCTACAAGATCAAGCCGACCGATCCCGGCGGGCTCGACGTCGCGGGCGAGAGCGAAACCGCGTTCGCGACGAGCGCGGGCGCCGACACCGACGCGAAGATCGACATGAACGCGGTCAGCGAGACGCCCGTCGCGCGGCCCGAGCCCAAGCATCTTCCGTCGAACGAGACGCGCGAGCCGCTTCCCGCCGAGGCGCCCGCCGCGACTCCGCCCGACGCGCCCCCAGCGGGGGGGTCGGGCAGCGTCATTCAGCTCGGCGCTTTTTCCTCCGGGGCAAAGGCCGAGGCGGCGTGGAAGGCGCTGACGGCGCGCTTCGGTACACTTTCGGCGATGACCAAGATCGTCGTGCCCGTATCAGGCAGCACGCTTTATCGCCTGCGGGCCGCGGCGCCGTCCCCCGCCGATGCCAAGGCGATGTGCCAGACGCTGCGCGTTGCGGGCGAGAATTGCGTCGTGATCGGCTGATGCTTGCCGCGATTGCAAGTCTCGAAGGACCGGCGCTGACCCCCGCCGAGGCCGCGCTGTTCCGCGCCGCCGACCCCGCCGGCTACATCCTTTTCCGCCGCAATATCGAGGATCGCGAGCAGCTTCGCGCGCTGACCGACAGCTTGCGCATGCTTCACGGCCGCGACGAGCTGCCGATCCTGATCGACCAGGAAGGCGGCCGCGTCGCGCGCATGCGCCCACCGGTGTGGCCTGCCTTTCCGGCGAATGCGGCGTTCGATCGACTGTACCAGCGCGCTCCGGCATCGGCGATCCAGGCCGCGCGCTGGAACGCCCGGGCCATCGCCCTGACGCTGGCCGAGGTCGGGATCAACGTCGACTGCCTGCCGATGCTCGACGTGCGCCAGCCGGGCGCGAGCGACATCGTCGGTGATCGCGCGCTCGGATCGGAGCCGATGCAGGTCTCCGCGCTCGGCCTGGCGCAACTCGAAGGCCTCGCCTCGGCCGGCGTCGTCGGCGTCGTCAAGCATATCCCCGGCCACGGCCGTGCGCTGGTCGACAGCCACAAGGAATTGCCGTTCGTGGACGCGAGCGACGAACAGCTGGCGATCGACCTCGAACCGTTCGAACGGCTCGCCGGCGCACCGATGGGGATGACCAGCCATATCGTCTATCGCGCGTGGGACGCGGTGCTTCCCGCCAGCCAGTCGCCGACGGTCATCGCCGACATCATCCGCGGCCGGATCGGCTTCGACGGCTTCCTGATGAGCGACGATATCGGGATGGAGGCGCTTTATGGCGATATCGGCGTCCGTGCCGCGGCGTGCGTCGCGGCGGGGTGCGACGTGGCGCTGCATTGCTCGGGGGTGTTCGCCGAAAGCGAGCGGATGACGCGCGCCCTGCCACCGCTGTCGGACGAGTCCCAACGGCGGCTCGAGCGGGCCATGGCGACGTGCTCGACCGCCGCGGCGGGGATGACGCTGGCCGAGGCGATCGACACGCGCGACCAATTGTTGGCGTTGGCCTGAGCATTGGCTACCCTTCGCTCCGTGGAGCGGGCGGAATTCTTCGACGGGCAGGCAAGCGACGAGGCGCTGACGCTGTCGCTCGATGGCTGGGAAGGTCCGCTCGACCTGCTCCTCACCCTTGCTCGCAGCCAGAAGGTCGACCTGCGCGAAATCTCGATCCTCGCGCTGGTCGAGCAATATCTCGCCTATCTCGAGGGCGCAAAGGCACTAAAGCTCGAGATCGCGGCCGATTATCTCGTCATGGCGGCGTGGCTCGCATACCTCAAATCCTGCCTGCTGCTGCCGAGCGACCCCGAGGCCGACCCGAGCCCCGAGGAACTGGCGTGGCGGCTGCAGCAGCGGCTCGCGCGGCTCGATGCAATGCGCGAGGCTGGCGCCCGGTTGATGGGGCGTGACCGGCTCGGCCGCGACGTCTTCGCCCGGGGCGCGCCCGAAGGACTCCGGCTGGTGCGCAGCTCGGCGTGGCACTCGACCCCCTATGAGCTGTTCGCGGCCTATGGCGCGCTCAAGGCCCGTACCCAGCCGGCGATGCACATCGTCGCCCACCGCGCGGTGATGGCGCTCGACGAAGCGATCGAGCGGGTCGGGCGGCTGATCGGCGCGGCGCTCGACTGGACGCGGCTGGAGGCGTTTTTGCCCGCCTCGCTCGACCCGGCCTATGCCCGCTCGGCGCTCGCCTCGTCGTTCGTCGCGGCGCTTGAGCTGGCGCGCCAGGGACGGCTCGAGCTGGCCCAAGCGGGGCCGTTCGAACCGCTCGAGATCCGGGTGGCGCAATGACCGAATTCGAACGCGCGGTCGAAGCGGTGCTGTTCGCCGCGCCCGACCCGCTCGCGCCCGAAGAGATCCTGCTTCATGTCGGGCAGGGGGATGTCGCCGCCGCGCTCGTCGCGCTGGCCGGCCGTTACACCGGCCACGGCATCGAACTGGTCGAACGCGGTGGCCGCTGGCATTTCCAGACCGCACCCGACCTCGCGCACCTCCTCCGCCGCACGCGCGAGGAACCACGCCGACTGTCGCGCGCGGCGACCGAATGCCTCGCGATCATCGCCTACCACGAACCGGTCACCCGCGCCGAGATCGAGGCGATCCGCGGGGTGCAGATTTCGAAGGGGACGATCGACGTGCTGATGGAGGCCGGCTGGGCGCGCACCGCCGGGCGCCGCGAGAGCCCGGGACGACCCTTGCTTTACGCCACCACCCCGGCCTTCCTGACCCACTTCGGCCTCGCCTCGCGCCGCGACCTGCCGGGGATCGACGACTTGAAGGCGGCAGGGCTGCTCGATCCGCTCGACGAAGCGGCGTTGGCGCTATCGCTGGAGTCGAGCGTTGATGAGGACTAAGAGCGTCCCAAGCTTACTACCGGAGTGAATATCATGGGCGGTTTCAGCCTCATCCACTGGCTCATCCTCGGAGTCGTCATCCTCCTCCTGTTCGGGGGCAACCGCTTCAGTTCGATGATGGGCGACGTCGCCAAGGGGTTGAAGAGCTTCAAGCAGGGCATGGCCGACGAGGACACGGTTCGCCCGGTCGACCCGCGCGCGCTTCCGCCCCAGCAGGGCCAACTCCCGCCGCAAGCCTATACCCCCCCGCCGCAGGCCTACACGCCGCCGCCCCAGGCTTACGCTCCGCCGCCGGCGCAGACGGTGGTCGCCGAGCCGGCCCCGCCCAAGTCGCCCGGCGCACATCCGGATACGGTGCCGATGACCCCCGATTCCCCGCCCGACGAAAGCACCCCGCCGTCGCCGCCGCGCGGAGTTCCGCCGGGGGGCGAACCGACCAGCTAGATGTTCGGGATCGATTCGTCCGAGCTGCTGATCGTCGCGATCGCGGCGCTGATCTTCATTGGCCCCAAGGACTTGCCGCGGGTGATGATGACGGTCGGCCGCTGGGTCGGCCGCGCGCGTGGCTATGCGCGGCATTTCACTGCCGGGATCGAGAATATCGTGCGCGAGGCCGAGCTCGAGGAGATGGAGAAGAAGTGGCGCGAGGAAAATGCCCGGATCATGGCGCAGTTTCCCTCGACCGCGACCTATCCCGAGCCGCTTGCCCAAGCGCCTCCCGTCACCCCGCCCGCGATGAGTGACGCAGCGCCGCCGCCGGCGCCAGCGCCGGCCCCCGACGAACCCGCCCTCCCGCTCGACCTCCCGCCGCCGCGCGAGCTGCCATGATCAGCGACATCGACGAATCGAAGGCGCCGCTGCTCGAGCATCTGGTCGAGCTTCGCCGCCGCCTGCTGTGGTGCGTCGCGACGCTGGTCATCGCGTTCGGCTTGTGCCTCATCGTCGCCAAGCCGATCTTCGCCTTCCTCGTCCAGCCGCTGCTTCGCGCGGGGCAGGGCAAGCTCATCTATACCGACATTTTCGAAGCCTTTTTTGCCGAGGTGAAGGTCGCCTTTTTCGCCGCGCTGATGATCAGCTTCCCGATGCTCGCGACCCAGATCTGGCGGTTCGTCGCGCCCGGCATGTACGCCAAGGAAAAGCGCGCCTTCCTGCCGTTCCTGCTGATGACCCCCTTCTTCTTCGCCGGCGGCGCGGCCTTCGCTTATTTTGTGACGATGCCTTTCGCGCTGCATTACCTGCTGAGCTACCAGGGCAATATCGGCGGGATCCAGCAGGAGGCGCTGCCCGGGGTCGGCAATTATCTGACCTTCGTCACCCGCTTCCTGTTCGGCTTCGGCGTCGCCTTCCTGCTGCCCATCCTGCTGATGATCCTCGAACGCGCTGGCCTCATCACGCGCGAGCAACTGTCCAAGTCGCGGCGCTATGCGATCGTCGTGGTGCTTGCGATCTCGGCGGTGCTGACCCCGCCCGACGCCGTCTCGATGCTGCTCCTCGCCGGTCCGCTCTACGCGCTCTACGAGTTCGCGATCCTCGCCATCCGCGTCACCCACTGGCGCGCCGCTCGCGCCATCCCTGCCGAGCCCATCGCCGACGTTTGACCCGCGCAACGTTCGCGCGCCCAAAAAAAAGCCCGGTCTT
>JALYIX010000013.1 GCA_030775565.1 Pseudomonadota bacterium
CGCCGATGCTTCGCTGCCGCTTGCGTCCGTCGCCGCAGGCGCCGCGGCCGCACTGGCGCCGAGCCACGGCAGCCGGGCGTCGTCGTCGGGCGCGGTCGATCGTGGCGGCACTGCGGCCATCAACGCATTTCCTCGGCGGCGGCGACTCCCATCAGTGCCAGTCCGCTGCGGATGACTTGCGCCACCGCGCGCGCCAACTCAAGCCGCGCGCGGGTCAGAGCGGGTTGATCTTCCAAGACAAAGCGCCGCGCCGGATCGTCGTTGCCGCGATTCCACAGCGCGTGGAAGGCGGCGGCGAGGTCACCGAGGAAGAAGGCGATGCGGTGCGGTTCGTGGGCCAATGCCGCCGCCTCGACCGTGCGCGGGAACTGCGCCGCGTGGCGGACCAGCGCCAGTTCCTCGGCATCGAGCAGGGTCAGGTCGGCGGGGGTGTCGGGAGTCACGCCGATCGCCGCAGCCTTGCGCCCGAGGCTCGCGATCCGGGCGTGGGCGTACTGGACGTAGAACACCGGATTGTCTTTCGACGCCTCGACCACCTTGGCGAAGTCGAAATCGAGCGGCGCGTCGGCGCGGCGGGTGAGCATCATGAAGCGCACGACGTCCTTGCCGACTTCGCGCACGACATCGGCCAGCGTCACGAAATTGCCTGAGCGCTTCGACATCTTGATCGGCTCGCCGGCGCGGAACAGGCGGACCATCTGGACCAGCTTGACGTCGAGATCGACCCGCCCGTCGGTCAGCGCGGTGACCGCCGCCTGGACGCGCTTGACCGTCCCGGCATGATCTGCGCCCCAGATGTTGACGAGGTGGTCGGCCTTGCTCGCCTTCTGCAGATGATAGGCGGCGTCGGCGCCGAAATAGGTCCAGCTGCCGTCCGACTTCTTCATCGGCCGGTCCTGGTCGTCGCCGAACTGCGACGAGCGGAACAGGGTCAGCTCGACCGGCTCCCAGTCGTCGGGGGTCTCGCCCTTGGGCGCTTCGAGAATGCCCTTATAGACCAGCCCCTTGGCGGCGAGCGTCTCCATCCCCTTGGTGACCAGCCCGGCCTCCTGAAGCGCCATCTCGGAAGCGAACACATCATGGTGGATGCCGAGCAGGGCGAGGTCGGCGCGGATGAGGTCGAGCATCGCCGCGACGGCGCGCTTCTTGAACAGCACCAGCCATTCGGATTCCGGCGCGACGGCGTAGCGGTCGCCGAACTCGGCGGCGAGCAACTCGCCGATCGGGACGAGATAGTCGCCCGGGTAGAATCCCTCGGGTATCTCGCCGATCTTCTCGCCGAGCGCTTCGCGGTAGCGGAGGTGCGCCGAGCGGGCGAGCGTGTCGACCTGGCTGCCCGCGTCGTTGACATAATATTCGCGGGTGACGTCGAACCCGGCGGCCTCGAGCAGGCTGGCCAGCGCGTCGCCGACCACCGCCCCGCGACAATGGCCCATGTGCATCGGCCCGGTCGGGTTGGCCGAGACATATTCGACATTGACCCGCTCCTGCCTGCCGACGGTCGAGCGGCCGTAGGCGTCGCCCGCGGCAAGGATCGCGGCAAGTTCGTCGCGCCACGCCTGCTCGGTCAGCTTGAGGTTGATGAAACCGGGCCCGGCGATTTCGACCGAGGTCACCCCCGGCATCGCCTCGATCTTCGGCGCGATCAACGCGGCGAGCGCGCGCGGGTTGGTCCCGGCGGGCTTGGCCAACACCATCGCCGCGTTGGTCGCAAGGTCGCCATGCGACGCATCGCGCGGCGGCTCGACCGCGACGTTGCGGCGATCGAGGCCGGCGGGAAGGGCTCCTTCGGCTTCGAGCGCGGCAAGGGCCTCGTCGAGCAGGGCGGCGTAGCGGGCGTAAAGCGACATGGTCGCGCCTCTAGCGCGGGCGGTCCAATGCGTCACGCCTCTTGCACATGAAAAGGACGGCGTGATCAACGCCACGCCGCCCCAATTCGCCAGTCTCAGGTGCCGATTACGGGGTCAGCGCACTGTTGCTGTTGGCCTTGGCCAGCGCCTTGGCATTGGCGTGGGCCAGCGCGCGGTTGTTGGCGCGGGCGGTTGCCCGGGTGGTCACTCCCGTGCTCACGCCGGCCTGCGGCGTCGTGGTCGTCGAGGTGGCGCTCAGCACGCTGTGCGAATTGGCATTCGTCATTCCAGCCGACGCCGCGTGCAGCATTCCCTTCGCGTGGAGCCGCCCCGTGGCGCTCGAGCCAGTCGCCGGCACCGGACTGGTCGCGGTCGCGCCATAAAGCACGCTGTTGCTGTTGGCGTGCGCGATGCCTTGCGCCGAAGCATGCGCCGGGCCCTGGCTGTTGAGCCGCGCCGTCGTACGCGTGGTCACGCCCATCGCATTGGCGCTGGTGCCGGCGGTTGTGGTCGCTCCGCCGAGCACGCTGTTGGCGTTGGCCTGCTGAAGCGCCCGACGATTGGCTTTCTCGAGCGCCCGCGCCTGCTTGCGCGCGGCACGGTCCTGCTCGCGGGCCTGCTCGATCGCCTGATTG
>JALYIX010000014.1 GCA_030775565.1 Pseudomonadota bacterium
GATGGAGGGCAAGGACGCCGAGATCAGCTTCACGCCCGAGGGCAAGCAGTCGATCCTCGCCAAGGTGATCCACGCCGAGCAGTGGGAAAAATTCCTCGCCAGGAAATATGTCGGCACCAAGCGCTTCGGGCTCGACGGTGGCGAAAGCGCCATCCCCGCACTGGAATCGATCATCAAATATGGCGGCCAGATGGGGATCACCGAGATCGACATCGGCATGGCCCACCGCGGCCGCTTGAACGTCCTCTCCAATGTCATGGGCAAGCCCTACCGCGCGATCTTCAGCGAGTTCGCCGGCGGCGCCGCCAACCCCGAGGATGTCGGCGGGTCGGGCGACGTCAAATACCACCTCGGCACCTCGTCCGACCGCGAATTCGACGGCAACAAGGTGCATTTGTCGCTGCTCCCCAACCCATCGCACTTGGAAGCGGTCGATCCGGTCGTGCTCGGCAAGGCGCGCGCGGTGCAGACACTGCGCGAGGACAAGCATGGCAAGACCGTGCTCCCGATCCTGCTCCACGGCGACGCCGCCTTCGCAGGACAGGGCGTCATCGCGGAATGCTTCGGCTTCTCCAGCCTCCCCGGCTACGGCACCGGCGGGACGATCCATTTCGTCATCAACAACCAGATCGGCTTTACCACCAGCCCGCAGTTCGGCCGCTCCTCGCCCTATTGCTCGGACATGGCGAAAGCGGTCCAGGCGCCGATCCTCCACGTCAATGGCGACGACCCCGAAGCGGTCACCTTTGCCTGCAAGCTCGCCATCGAATTCCGCCAGACCTTCAGCCGCGACATCGTCATCGACATGTGGTGCTACCGCCGCTTCGGGCACAATGAGGGCGACGAGCCAAGCTTCACCCAGCCGTTGATGTACGCCGCGATCAAGACTCATCCGCCGATCAGCGAAATCTACGCCAAGCGGCTCATCGCCGAGGGAGTCATCGACCAGGCCTGGCTCGACGAGAAGACCAGGCAGTTCGTCACCCTGTTAGAAGGCGAGTTCGAGGCGGGGACGAGCTACAAGCCCAACAAGGCCGACTGGTTCGAGGGCCGCTGGACTGGCCTTGGGCGGCCCGACGAGCCCGTGCGCGGCCGCCGCAACATCCCGACCGCGATCGACGCCTCGGAATTCGACCGCATCGGTGCCGTCCTCACGGCCGTCCCCGAGGGGCTGACCATTCACAAGACGCTCGGCCGGATCCTCGATGCCAAGAAGGCAATGTTTGCCAGTGGCGAAAATTTCGACTGGGCAACTGGCGAAGCGCTGGCGTTCGGAAGCCTCGTCGCCGAAGGCCACAACGTGCGGCTTTCAGGCCAGGATTCGGGTCGCGGCACCTTCAGCCAGCGCCACGCGGTATGGGTCGATCAGACCAATGGCGAGAAATATATACCGCTGAGGACGGTACCCGGCGGTCGCTTCGAAGTGCGCGACAGCCCGCTCTCCGAGTTCGGCGTGCTCGGCTTCGAATATGGCTATTCGATCGCCGACCCGCGCACATTGGTGCTGTGGGAAGCGCAGTTCGGCGACTTCGCCAACGGCGCGCAGACGATCATCGACCAGTTCGTCGCCTCGGGCGAATCGAAGTGGCTGCGCGCGTCCGGGCTCGTCATGCTGTTGCCGCATGGCTTCGAAGGCCAGGGGCCGGAGCACTCGTCGGCCCGCCTCGAGCGCTATCTCCAGCTGTGCGCGGACGACAATATCCAGGTCGTCAACTGCACCACCCCGGCCAATTATTTCCACGTCCTTCGCCGTCAGCTGCTGCGCGATTTCCGCAAGCCGCTGATCATGATGACCCCCAAGTCGCTGCTGCGCCACAAGCTCGCCGTTTCGGCCCGCGCTCAGTTCACCGGCGATAGCCACTTCATGCGCATCCTGTCGGACTTGAACCCGCCCGCCGCCGGCGCCACCCGCCGCGCCGTGCTCTGCTCGGGCAAGGTCGCGTTCGAACTGATCGAGGCGCGCGATGCCTCGGGCGTCAGCGACACCGAAGTCATTCGCATCGAGCAGCTTTACCCCTTCCCATCCGAGCCGTTGGTCAAGCGGTTGAAGGCCATGCCGAACCTCACCGAGCTGGTGTGGGCCCAGGAAGAGCCCAAGAATAACGGTGCCTGGCACTTCGTCGAAAGCTGTCTCGAGGAATGCCTCCAGCAGGCCGGCAAGACCGGAATGCGCCCGCGCTATGCCGGCCGTGCCGCCTCGGCCTCGCCAGCGACCGGCCTCGCCAAGCGCCATGCCGCCGAGCAGGCCGCGCTCATCGCCGACGCGCTCGGCGACGCTTCTGACCATGCCGCCTCCGCGGCGGGCCGCAATCCAGCCGCGGCTGCGGCGGAGTAAGGGACGATTATGCCAACCGATGTGAAGGTGCCGACGCTCGGCGAATCGATTACCGAGGCGACGCTGGGCGCGTGGCTCAAGCAGCCCGGCGACGCGGTCGCGGCCGACGAGCCGATCGCCAGCCTCGAGACCGACAAGGTCAGCGTCGACGTCCCCTCGCCCGTTGCGGGGACGTTCGGCGAGGCATTGGTCAAGGAAGGCGACACCGTCGCCGTCGGCGCGATCATCGCGCGCATCGGTGAAGCGGGC
>JALYIX010000015.1 GCA_030775565.1 Pseudomonadota bacterium
TTCGACATCGACGCCAACGGCATCGTCAACGTCTCGGCCAAGGACAAGGGCACCGGCAAGGAGCAGCAAATCCGCATCCAGGCGTCGGGCGGGCTCAAGGACGAAGACATCGAGAAGATGGTCAAGGAGGCCGAGCAGTTCGCCGAGGATGACAAGAAGCGTCGTGCCGGAGCCGAGGCCAAGAACCAGGCCGAAAGCCTGATCCACTCGACCGAGAGCCAGCTCAAGGAGCATGGCGACAAGGTCTCGGGTGAGATCAAGGCCGAGATCGAGGCGGCACTGGCCGAGACCAAGACCGCGGTCGAGGGCGGCGATGCCGATGCCATGACGGCCAAGACCGAGGCGCTTGCCCAGGCGGCGATGAAGCTCGGCCAGGCGATCTACGAGCAGAGCCAGGCGGCCGGCGGTGCCGACGCCGGTGCGGGCGGCGAGGAAGCCAGCGCCGAAGCCAAGCCGGCCGAGGAAGACGTCGTCGACGCCGAATTCTCGGAAGTCGACGAAGAACCCAAGGCCTAACCATGATCGAACGCGCCGCCTCGGTTAACCCCGGGGCGGCGTGCTTCGCGAAGGACCGTCATGGTTGAGACTGATTTTTACGAGCTGCTCGAGGTCGAGCGGGGCGCCGACGACAAGACGATCAAGGCTTCTTATCGCCGACTGGCGATGGAGTGCCATCCCGATCGGCACGGCGGCTGCACCGACAAGGAAGCGCGCTTCAAGGCAATCAGCGAGGCCTATGACTGCCTCAAGGATCCGCAGAAGCGCGCCGCCTACGACCGCTTCGGCCATGCCGCGTTCCAGAATGGCGGTGGCGGTGGCGGGGGCTTCGGCGGCGGCGGGCAGGGGTTCGAGGGCTTTTCCGATATTTTCTCGTCGATCTTCGGCGAATTCACCGATCCGCGCGCCCAGCGCGCCAATGCCGCGCGTGGCGCAGACCTGCGCTATGACCTCGAACTCAGCCTCGAGGAAACCTTCGCCGGGATCGAGAAGACGCTGACCGTCGAGGCGCTCGCGTCCTGCGAGCCCTGCGCGGGGCGCGGCTCCAAGGGGCACGCCGCTGCGCGCACCTGCCCGACCTGCAACGGCGCTGGCAAGGTCCGCGCGCAGCAGGGCTTCTTCGTTGTCGAGCGCGGCTGTCCGCAGTGCCAGGGCTCGGGCGAAATCGTTGCCGATCCGTGCCCGTCGTGCGGCGGCGAGGGACGCTCGCTCAAGCGGCGGACGCTGTCGGTCAACATCCCCGCCGGGGTCGACGAGGGTACGCGCATCCGCGTTTCGGGCGAGGGCGAGGCGGGTATCCGCGGCGCGTCGCCGGGCGACTTGTACCTGTTCGTCCACATGAAGCGCCACGCTTTCTATGCGCGCGAGGGCACGACGCTGATCGCCGAATGCCCGGTGAGCTTCACCACTGCCGCGCTCGGCGGAACGATCGAGGTGCCCGGGGTCGATGGTGCGCGGATCGAGATCAAGATTCCCGCCGGAATCCAGTCGGGCGAAACGCTACGCCAGCGCGGCGCCGGGATGAGCGTGCTCAACGCGCGCGGTCGCGGCGACCTCGTCACGCGCATCCTGGTCGAAACGCCGTCGCGACTGAGCAAGGAACAAAGGACGATCCTCGAACAGTTCCGCGCGACCGAGACCGGCGACGAATGTCCCAACAGCCGCAGCTTCTTCAAACGGATCAAGGAATATTTCGTCGCCTGAGTGACGATCATTCCGTCCCAGCGGTCTCGATCTGTGCCAAAAGCTCGGGCAGTCGTCGCGCCAGCGACGCCATCGTATAGGGCTTTTGGAGGACTGGCCGGTCGCGGTGCTTTTCGGGCAGCAGCAATTGCTCGCCATAGCCCGTTGCGAACATGAACGGCACGCCGGCCGCGTCGAGCGCGTCAGCGATGGCGAAACTGTCATGGTCGCCAAGGTTGATGTCGAGGATGGCGATGTCGGGTCGCGCGCCCTCGACGAGGGTCAGCGCCTCGGCGACATTGCCCTCGCTGGCGACCTCGTGCGCGCCGAGACGCTTCAAGATGTCTTCGGCATCGAGCGCGATGATCAAGCTGTCCTCGACCAGCAGCACGCGCCGACCGACGAGCAAGTCGCCGCGCACTGGAGCGAGCGGCTCGGCATGCTCGACCAAGGCAGTGGGCGCGGGGCGCACGTCGCGCGGGGTGGCCAAGTGTCGCTCGGGAATGGTGAAGCAGGCGCGCAGGCCACCGGGCTCATAAAACAACTTCGCGACGCCGCCCAGATCGTAGGGGACGGAATGTTCGATGATCGTCGTCCCGAAGCCCTTGCGGGTCGGTTGGCGAACCGTGGGGCCGCCGCTCTCGACCCAGTGGATTTCAAGGTTCCGATCGTCGTTCCGGAACCAGCGGATCGCGACCTCGCCGCCGTCCGACAAGCTACCGTATTTGGTCGAATTGGTGACCAGCTCGTGGATCACGAGGGCCATCGACGAATAGGCCTGCGGATTGAGCAGGATATTGTCGCCCTCGGTCACAATCTGCCGGCGCTGGTCGGTCAGGAAAGCCGCGGCCTCGGCGTCGATCAGACCCTGGATCGGGGCGGGTCCCCAATGGTCGTCGGTGATCTGATTGTGCGCGCGGGCGAGCGCATGCACCCGTCCATCGATCATCGCGACGAATTCCTCGAGCGTCGTACCCTCGGGCGGCCTGGCCTGGCGGATGAGGCCGCGGATCAGCGACAGGATGTTGCGGACGCGGTGATTGAGTTCGGCGATCAGCAATTCCTGGCGATCGCTCGCCTGCCGCCGTTCCTCGCTCGCCTCGTCGGACAGGCGCAGGACCACTTCGATGAGCGTCGCGCGCAGGGTCTCGGCGACTCGCAGTTCGGACGCGGTGAACGGCTCCGACTGGCCCTCCACGAGTTGCTTCCATTCGGCAAAGCTCTCGCGCGGATGAAGCCGCGGACCATTGGGGCCGAATTCAACCGGCTTCTGCGGATTGCCCGCCCAGCGCACCGAGCGCACCATCTCCGAGCGGAACAGGACGACATAGTCGCGGGGGGAGCGGGAGATGGGGATCGCGAGCAGGCCTGCGGCGAAGCTCGCATGCTCCTGTGCTTCAGGCACGAGGCGCGCGATGCGGTCGGTAGCGAAGACTCGCCCTGCCGCCGTCCCGTTCAAGGCGCGGATGATCCGTGCGAAGGCCGCGGTGTCGGGCGTCTGGCCGCAAAAGGCGTAATTGCCGTTGATCGACACGCCAACGCCGTCGGCGGGGATCGCCTGCGTAAGGATGTCGGACAGCCAGTTGGGATCCTTGAGCAGCGCCTCGTCGGAGGCCACAGCGCCGAGCAGTTGGTCGGAGACGGTGCGGGCGCGGCGTTCATACTCGACCAGCGCCTTGCGTTCACGACCCTCGATTCGCATCGCGAACATCTGTGCGAACAGTTCGGCGACCGAGCGCCGCTCGAAGCTCGGGCAGCGCGGCGAATAATGGTGGCAGGCGACGAGGCCCCATAATTCGCCTTCGACGACGATCGAAATGGACATCGAGGCGCGCACCCCCATGTTGCGCAGATATTCGATGTGGATCGGCGACACCGAGCGAAGCACCGACAGCGACAGGTCGAGGGGCTGGCCATCTTCGTCGAGCGCCGGGACGATCGGCACCGCGACGCTTTCGATGTCGGTAATCACGCGCAGGAGGTTACGCTTGTAGAGTTCGCGGGCCTGCTTGGGGATGTCGCTCGGCGGGTAATGGAGCCCGAGGAAACTGCCGATGCCGCTTCTTGCGCTTTCGGCGACGACTTCGCCCGATCCGTCGCTGGCGAAGCGATAGATCATGACCCGGTCAAAACCGGTCAGGGCGCGGACCTGGCGTGCCCCTTCGTTGAAAAAGGCCGGGATGTCAGGGGCCTGGTCCAGGCGCGCAATCATCCCGCGCACGGTCCCGGTGGCGTCGCCATAATGATGTTCGGTGGAGGGCTCGGCCTCGATGATCACCCGGCCATCGCTCATGTGAAGCGCGACATCGAACATGCGCTCGTCGGCGAGCAGTGGGCAGCGGAAGATCCGTTCGAGCGCATCGGGGCCGCGGAGCAGCGCCAGCCGGTTGCGCAGCGAGTGGACCGCATCGGGGCAGAAGGCGGTGTTGATGTGCGTGCCCACAAGATCGTCGGGGGGCGTGCCGACGAATTGTTCGATGTTGGCCGAGACGCGGCTGATCATCCAGTCACTCGACAGGGCGACGAGGAAGCCGATCGGCTGGATCCCGCCGAGCAGATGGATCGGTTCGCGATCGCAATTCGTCAGGTCGACCTGTTCGGCCCAGGGCTGCGTCATGCGACCTGTTCCGCGGCAATCTCGAATTGCCGGAAAACAGCCAGTGCCGCAGCGGCTGCGGCGGCGAGCTTTGGTGGGGTGTCCAGCAATTGATCAAGGCTCATGGCAAACCGGGTCCAGCGACCTGGCGCCTGGGGAGCAGACAGGAAGGTCGCGGGAAGGGCGGGGGGAACGCGCTTGGCGAGCACCGCACCACCCAGTCGCGACCCTTCCAAGACGTAGAGCGCGCCTGCAAGTTCCGGCTCCTGCCTGATTTCCGCTGGTTCCAGCCGGACGACCGGCTCCGCGCCGAGGATCGCGAGGTCTGCCAGTAGCAGCGGCGCACGGCGGTGATTGTCCCATTCATCGACGAGCCGCCGCGCTCCCGCCAGCGTCAACGCCTCCTCGATCGGGACCAGCGCAGCGGCGTGCGCTGCAAGGAACCGGCGGTAATCGACACGATCGGCAAGGTTGTGCCCGGCAAAGGCGGCATCGACGCGCTCGTGCGCGAAGCGAGTTGCGGCGCGAAGTGCGAAGCGCGCGCTCAAGCGGTGGCGGCTCCGAACACGCGCTCGAAGATCGTGTCGATCCGCTTGAAGTGATAGCCGAGGTCGAACAATGGCTCGAGCTCGGCCGGGGAGAGGTGCGCGGTGACTTCGGGATCGGCCTTGAGCAGGTCGAGCAGCGACAGCGCACCGTCGGATTGCCACACCTTCATCGCGTTGCGCTGGACGAGGGCATAGCTGTCCTCGCGGCTGACGCCTGCCTGGGTAAGCGCGAGAAGCACCCGTTGCGAGTGAACAAACCCGCCCATGCGGTCGAGGTTTTTCTGCATCCGCTCAGGGTGGACCAGCAGCTTGTCGATGACGCCGGTCAGCCGGGCGAGCGCGAAATCGAGGGTAATGGTCGCGTCGGGACCGATGAACCGCTCGACCGACGAGTGCGAAATGTCGCGCTCATGCCACAGCGCGACATTCTCCAGCGCCGGCACGACCGCACCGCGTACGATCCGCGCGAGACCGGTAAGGTTCTCCGTCAGCACCGGGTTGCGCTTGTGCGGCATCGCCGACGAGCCCTTTTGTCCTGGCGCGAAATATTCCTCGGCCTCGAGCACCTCGGTGCGCTGGAGGTGGCGGATCTCGACCGCGAGACGCTCAACCGAGGAGGCGATGACGCCGAGCGTGGCGAAGAACATCGCGTGGCGATCACGCGGGATGATCTGGGTCGAGGTCGGCTCGGCGGTCAGCCCGAGTTCCCTCGCTACATGCGCCTCGACGCGCGGATCGACGTTGGCGAACGTCCCCACGGCGCCCGAAATGGCGCAGGTCGCGATGTCGGCCCGCGCCGCCACCAGTCGTTCGCGGTTGCGCGCAAATTCGGCATGGGCCTGCGCCAACTTGAGACCGAAAGTGACCGGCTCGGCATGAATGCCATGGCTCCGGCCGATCGTCGGGGTCAGCTTGTGTTCGAACGCACGCCGCTTGAGCACCGCCAGGAGGGCGTCGAGGTCGGCGAGGAGAATGTCGGAGGCCTGCGCCAACTGCACCGCGAGGCTGGTGTCGAGCACGTCGCTCGAGGTCATCCCCTGGTGAAGCCAGCGCGCTTCGGGCCCGAGCTTCTGTCCCGCCCAGGTGAGGAAGGCGATGACGTCATGCCTCGTAACCGCTTCGATCGCGTCGATCGCGGGCACGTCGATCTCGCCGAGCACGTTGGCGTCGTAGGCGGCGCGGATCGTCCGCGCATCCTCGGCCGGGATCGCCCCGATCGCGCCCATCGCCTCGGCGGCAAAGACTTCGATCTGAAACCAGATACGGTAGCGATTTTCGGCCGACCAGATGGCGGACATTTCAGGGCGGGAATAGCGGGGGACCATGGCGGGGCGCCTAGCAGCCCTGTCAGATGAGGCCAAGCGCCCGCATGCTCGACCGGCCCTGCGCGCCGACGATGACATGGTCGTGGATCGCGATCTTCATGTGGCGGCCGGCGTCGATCAGCTCCTTGGTAAGGACGATGTCCTGGCGGCTGGGGGTGGGATCGCCACTCGGATGGTTGTGGACGATGATCAGCGCGGTCGCGCCGAGCGCGATGGCGCGGGCGATGATCTCGCGGACATGGACCGAGGCCTCGTCGACCGAGCCGGTCCACAGCGCCTCGTTCGCGATCAGCATGTTTTTCGCGTTGAGGAACAGCACGCGGACTTCCTCGATCGCCTGGTGACCCATCGCCGCTTGCAGATAATCGCCAAGTGCGTCCCAGCTCGACAGCATCGGCCGCCCCTCGATCCGCGTCTCGAGCAGCCTGAGCGCGGTTGCCTCGGCGATCTTGAGCGCGCCGATCACGCCCTCGCTCAGGCCTTCGCGGCGAAGGGTCTCGGGATCGGCACCGAGCAGCGGCCCGACCCCCCCGAATTGCGCGATCAAGCGTTTCGCCAGGGGCTTGGTGTCGCGCCGCGGCACCGCCAGCGTCAGCAGATATTCGACCAGCTCATGGTCGAGCAGCGCCTCGCCGCCTCCCGCGAACAGGCGCTCGCGCAGCCGGGCCCGGTGCCCGCCATTGCCGGGATTCTCAACCGCCATGAACCGCGCCTCCCCTCCAAAACTCGCCGCTTGCCAGCCAGCGTTCATGTCGTTCACGGAACGGTGACGGGTGGCCGGGGTTTAGGAACGGATGAACGTGCGGGAAGGCGAAATCGGCGAGGTTGGATCGCCCGAAACGGTGATCGTGAGTCGGCGTCGCAGCGTCGGCCGTGCGCTTGCGCTGTTTATCGCCGGGATCATCGCCCTGTTCCTGATCGTGCTGTTGGGGCTGTGGCTCGCGCGCAAACCGATCGCGAATAACGTGCTTGCCAAGGAACTGGCGCGGCGGGGCGTGCACGCAACTTATCATCTCGACCGGGTAGGGCTTCGGACGCAGCGCATCAGCGACCTCGTCATTGGCAATCCGGCGCACCCGGACCTAACCGCGAAGGTCGCCCAGGTCGAGATGCGGATATTACTGACCGGCAAGGTCGAAGTGTATCGGGTGGTCGCGCGGGGCGTGCGGCTGCGCGGTCAACTGGTCGGAGACCGAATCAGCTGGGGCGAGGTCGACAAGCTGCTGCCCAAGCCGAGCACGTCGAAAACGCCGTTCAAGTTCCCAGACATCGCGGTCGATATCGCCGATTCGACGATCGCATTGCGGACGCCGTTCGGGCCGCTGGGCTTCGCCGTTGCCGGACAGGGCAATCTGACCGGAGGCTTCAAGGGGAGGCTTGCCGCCGCCAGCCCGCGGCTTGCCCCGGGCAAATGCGAACTGATTGCGATGAATGCTTCGATGGCCGTGTCGATCGAGGCGCGGCGGCCGCATGTCACGGGGCCGCTGACCGCGAGAAGCTTCGCCTGCCCGCAAAGCCGGATCAGTCTCGCCGCGCCGCGGCTCGAGGTCGACAGCGACTTCAGCGAAGCGTTCGGGACGTTCGACGGCAAGGGCCGGTTGATGACGCCAGCGCTGATCGCGGGCGCCAACGGGCTCGCCAACCTCGTCGCCAATGTCAGTTTCAAGGGCTCGCCGACCAGTGCCGGGGGATCTATCGACCTCGCCGCGCAGAAGGCGCGGATGGCGTCGATCTTCGCCGATGGCACCCGGCTCAGGGGACGCTATCACCTCGGCGTGGCGAAGGGCGACATGGCGCTGGTCGCCGAGTATGACGCCACCCATGCTTCGCTCGGGCCGACGATGCTCGCTTCGATCAGCCGTCCGTTGGCCGCCGCTGCGAAGACCCCGATCGGTCCGATCACGACCGCCATTGGCAACGCGTTGACGCGCACCGCCAGCGGGTTCGACGCGAAGGGTGCGCTGCGGCTGGTCAATTTCCCCGGCGGTGGGGCGGTGCGGATCGAGACCGCCGATGCGCGTGCGCCGAGCGGTGCACGGATCCGGGTCGCCGGGCGGGATGGCATCACTTATTACTGGCCGACGGGCAAGATCCGCGTCGACAGCCAGATTGCGACCGAGGGCGGCGGGCTACCGACATCGCGGATCGACCTCCATCAGCCGCGCAATGGTGCGCCGATGAGCGGCGAGGCGCGGTTTGCGCCCTATGCGGCGGGCGGAGCGCGGCTGGCGCTCGACCCGCTACGCTTTGCCGCCGCCCGTGACGGCTCGACGCAGGTCAGCACCACCGCGCTGCTCGACGGCCCCTTCAGTGGGGGGCGCGTAACCGGCCTGCGCGTGCCGATCGAGGGGCGCCTGGGCGGCCCGATCGGCTTTTCGTTCGGTCACGCGTGTCTCGATACCAGCTTCCAGTCGCTGACCCTCGGCGCGATGAAGCTCGGCGCCGCTCGCATTCCGCTATGTCCGACGGGCCCCGCGATCGTCTCGCAACGCCCGGGCGGCTCGCTTCAGCTCGGCGCTACGACCCAGCGTCTTCGGCTGGCGGGCCAGCTCGGCGCGTCGCCAGTGCAGATTTTTGCGGGGCGCGCGCGACTGTGGGGGATCGACCGGTTCGACGCGTCAGCGGTGGGCATGCGGCTGGGCAAGGCTGCCTCGCCTGTCGTCATCGCGGCCAGGCAACTCGACGGTCGGATCGGCAAGGATATTCGGGGCACCTTCAGCGGCGGTTCGGGGACGATCGGCAACATCCCGCTGGCGATGAGCCAGGCCGACGGCCGTTTCGCTTTCGCCAAGGCGCTGACGGTCGATGGCGCGCTGACCGTGTCGGATCGGTCGGAGAAAGAGAAATTCTTCCCGCTGGCGGCGCGCGGGGTTCATTTCGTCCTCAATGGCGACAAGATCACCACGACCGGCGCGCTCCACAATCCGGCGAGCGGGGCGCTGGTCACCAACGTGTCGATCCTGCACCTCCTGTCGAGCGGGCAGGGGCATGCGATTCTTGATGTTCCCGGCATCCGCTTCACGCAGGGC
>JALYIX010000016.1 GCA_030775565.1 Pseudomonadota bacterium
GGATCACCGCGCCGAGCACGCCGCCAGCGACGCCGCCGACGACCGCACCGGTCACGGCGCGTCCGGCCGTGGTCTGCTGGCCATTGTTGTAGGCACCGTTGTTGTAGCCACCGTTGTTGTAGCCATATTGATCATAGGGGTTGGTCGCGCAGGCCGACAGCGACAGGCCGCTTACGACCACCGCACCCAAAAGCAATTTCTTCATGTCCGTTCCTCTCAAACTCAGATTCACCGGCTGCTTAAGCGAGCGAAGGACCCATTTCGTTCCGCCTGCGATGCGCTATGAAGGCGACGAACGGAGCCACCAGCCAATGCCTGACCTTTCCACCCCCGAAATGAACATCGCTTTGCTGATCGACGCCGACAATGCGTCGCCCGACCACCTCGACGAAGTGCTGCTGGTGCTGGGCGAGCTTGGCACGATCAACATCCGCCGCGCCTATGGCAATTGGTCGAAGCCGAGCCTCAAGACCTGGGGAACGCTGACGGGTCTTCACTCGATCGTGCCGATGCAGCAGTTCGACATCGTCAAGGGCAAGTCGGCGACCGACATGCGAATGGTGATCGACGCCATGGACCTGCTCTATCGCGGCCACGTCGACGGGTTCGGGATCATGTCGAGCGACAGCGATTTCCTGCCCTTGGCCCAGCGGATCCGCGAGGACGGCCTGCCCTGCTATGGCTTCGGCACGACCAAGACCCCGGTCAGTTTCCAGCAGGCCTGCACCCGCTTCTTCGACGTCGCCGCGCTCGCCGCCAATGAGCCCGAGGCGATGGAGGCCCCTCCCCCGGCCGAGGGCCAGCGGACGATCGATGCCGAACTGCTCAAAATCCTTGGCGCGGCGTTCAAGGCGTCGAAGCGCGACGAGGAAGGCTATGCCGCGCTTTCCGAGGTTGGCCAGCGGGCCACCGCCGTGTCCAGCTTCGCGGTGCGCAACTATGGCTTTTCGCGGCTCAGCGACCTGATCAAGGCGGTGCCTAATTTCGAAGTCAAGACCGGCGCCGACGGTCGGCTGGCGGTCAAGCGGTTGCGCTAGGCCGGGCAGGAACGCGCCCGCCTATTGCTCGTTATGCTGCCAAACCCCCGCAAGGAGTGCAGCATCATGTTCGGCAACGACGACGACACCGAGACCCGACTTCGCAAGGCGTTCTGGAAGGCGCTCGACGACAGCCCCTTCGTCATGCTCGGCCTCGAAGGCGTCGAGGACGACCTTACCCGGCCGATGTCGGCGCAAGTCGACGTGCCCGAGCATGGCGACAAGGACGACGGCGGGCCCATCTTCTTCTTTGCCTCAAGGACCGATGGCGTCGGGCAGTCGATCAAGGAGGGCAATCGCGCAGTGGCGACCTTTGCCGCCAAGGACCATGGCCTGTTTGCGCACATCCACGGCACGCTGGTCGAAGATAATGACCGGGCGATCATCGACCGCTTGTGGAACCCGTTCGTCGCCGCCTGGTACAAGGACGGCAAGAGCGATCCCGACCTCTGCCTGCTCCGCTTCGACACCAGCACGGCGGTGATCTGGGAAGCCGCCAAGGGCTCGACCCTCAAGGCCGCCGCGCTCAAGGCGCTGTTCGACGTCGACCCCGGCAAGGAACATTCCGCCGAGCACAAGGCCGAAGTCAGCCTGTAGCGACCGCGCGCCGACTGCCCTCCCGGGCGGTCGGCTAGCGTCTCCGGCGGAACAGCGCGATCAGCTCGTCGCGATAGACGGCGTCGGGTTCGCGCACGAAGCCCAGTCGTTCGGCGAGCCGCATCGACTTGGCATTCTCGATCGAGATGATCGCGGCGATTTCAGCCGGTGCCAATGTTGCATCGATCCACTCGAGCGCGGCGCGCGCGGCTTCGCTGGCAAGCCCCTTGCCGTGGGCAACCGTGTCGAACACCCAGCCCATCTCGGGCGCGCCGCTGATGTCTGGCGACATGCCGCGTTCAAAATCGGCAAAGCCGACTTCGCCGACCATCAAGCCAGTCGCCTTCAATTCGACGGCCCAATAGCCATAGCCAAGCAGCGGCCACTGGCCGACCGCCATGGTCAGGCGGCGCCAGCTGTCCTCGCGATTGAACAGCGAGCCACCGAGATGGCGAACGACCGCCGGGTTCGCGAGCTTGGCGGCATGCGCATCGAGATCGGCGCGGGTGAAGGAGCGCAGCACCAATCGCTCGGTCTCCAGTCGCGGAGCCGAGGTGACGGGTGCGGACTCGGGCGATCCCGGGCTGCGCGCGGCGCGACCCTGGGCCCCGCTCATTTCTTGGCGAGGCTGAGGCCGCCGAAACGCTTGTTGAAGCGGGCGACCTGGCCGCCGGTGTCCATCATCCGCGAGTTGCCGCCGGTCCATGCCGGGTGCGCGCTGGGATCGATGTCGAGCGCGAGCGTGTCGCCTTCCTTGCCCCACGTCGAACGGGTCTGGTAGGTCGTCCCGTCGGTCAGCTGGACGGTGATGAAGTGATAGTCCGGGTGAGTCCCGCTCTTCATGGCAAATTCCTTGTGAGATGCGGCTGGTTTCCGACCAGCCCTCTTGGGCGTCGCCCCTAGCGGAGGGTGGTCCGCTTGACAAGTATCGGGGTGGGGGACAGACGCTCGCGCCAGGACTTGGGTTCCGGTGCGCGAAAGCCATCGGCGAAGAGGAAGCCGGCGAACATCCGGCACTGTGCCCGCAACTGTGAGCGCGCCCCGACCGGGTCACGCGAAGTCAGATACTGGCCCTTGTCCGTCGTCCGTTCCCCTGGCCGGGTCCAGCCACGGGCGGAGGGTTGGCGAATCGTCGCTGTCCCTTTCGTGACGACTGTCATGAAGGGACTCTTCCACATGCTTGATCTTCCAGCCTCCTTGCCCGCGCCGACCAACGATACGATCATCGTCACAGCCTCGCGCCTGCCTGAAACACCGTCCAGCACCGCCGCCAGCGTGTCGGTCGTCGACCATGCCGAAATCGAGCGTCTCGGCAGTCCGATGATCAGCGATTACCTGCGCCTCCTCCCCTCCATGGCGGTGTCGGTCAGCGGCCCCGCCGGATCGCAGACCGACGTCCGCATTCGCGGCGCCGAAGCGAACCACACCTTGCTGTTCATCGACGGCATCCGCGCCAATGACCCCGCCGCGGGCAATACCCCGCGGTTCGAATTGCTCAACGCCGACCTCGCCTCGCGCATCGAAGCGGTGCGCGGGCCGCAATCGGCGCTGTGGGGCTCGGAGGCGATCGGCGGCGTGGTCGCCGTCGAGGGCGATCCGGGGACGAGCAGCAACCTCTCGGCGATGGGCGAAGTCGGCTCGTTCGCAACCTACCGCGGGTCCGCATCAGGGAGTTATGTCGGCAACGGCTTCACCGCCGCGCTCGCCATCGCCGGGCAGAAATCGCGCGGGACCGATGCGTTCGGGGGGGCAGCAAGCAGGGTCAGCGATGACAAGGACGGCTATGACAATGCCAGCTTGCGCGGGCGTTTGACCTGGCAGGCCGCGCCGAAAGTCGAGCTTGGCGTTTCAGGGTTCGCCACGTCGGCGCTATCGCAATACGACGGTTATTCCCCGGTCACCTTTCTCCACGCCGATACGCTCGACAACACCCGCAACCGGCTCGGCGCGGTGCGCGGCTGGGTCAGCGCGGGGGCGGTCGATGACGCCCTCTCGGCGACCGTTTCGGCCAGCCTGCTCGGCTCGTCGAACATCAACCGCCTTGGCGAGGACGAGATCAACCGCACCCGCGCCGACCGGCGGACGCTGTCGGCCGAGCTTCGCCATCATTCGAAGATTGGCGAGCTCGACCAGCACATCGTCCTTGCTGCCGAGCAGGAGGACGAGAATTTCCTCGCGCGGGACATCATTTATGGCGGCTACAGCAATCAGGATCGTGATCGTCGTCACCGCTCGGTGACGCTCGAATACAAGGGCGAGTGGCGGGCGCTGACCGGTGACTTGGCGGTCCGCCGCGACACCTTCAACCGCTTCCGCGATGCGACCACCGTGCGTGCGTCGTTGCTGGCCAAACTCGGCGGCGGGTTCGAGCTGGCGGGGAACTACGGCGAAGGCATCGCCCAGCCGACATTCTTCGATTTGTACGGCTTCTTCCCGGGAAGTTTCGTCGGTAATCCGGATGTTGTCCCCGAAAGCTCACGTGGCGGCGAAGCATCGGTCCGCTGGCGCAACGCGCGCTGGACCCTCTCGCTCACCGCTTATCGCCAGCGCCTCCGCAACGAGATCGTCGGCACCTATGATCCCGCGACCTTTCTCTCGTCGACCGCCAATGCGACCGGCATCAGCCACCGCGAGGGGATTGAGGGCGAGGCGGGTGTCACGCTCTCCCCTGCCCTGCGCCTTCATGTTCAGGCGACCTACCTCCACGCCACTGAGCCCGGCGCCGGCCTGGCCCAGGTTCGTGAAACGCGGCGGCCCAAATGGTCAGGCGCGGTCGTCGCCGACGGCGAGCGTGGACGGTTCAGCTATGGCGCGTCGCTGGCCTACACCGGCGCGCGGACCGACGTCGATTTCGACCAATATGATCCGCTGACGGGCTCCAGCAAGGTCGTCCGGCTTGACGGTTACGCGCTGGCGTCGGCACGCGTCGGCTACCGCGTCGCGCCGGGCGTCGAAGTCTTCGGGCGTGTCGCCAATGCGTTCGACCAGGACTATCGCGACGTCGTCGGCTATCGGCCGTCGGGAAGGAGCGTCGATGGCGGCATTCGCCTCGCTATGGGTCGCTAGCGCCGCCGCGCTGCGGGTCGCGTCGCTCAACATGTGCAGCGATGAATATGCGCTGCTGCTCGCACGGCCAGGCGAGGTGGTCAGCGTCACGCTGCTGTCGCACGATCCGCAAGAGAGCGTGCTGGCGTCGCGGACGCGCACGATCGCGAGCAATCGCGGGCGGTTGGAAGACGTGCTTGGCGCCCGCCCGACCCTCGTCCTGACGATGGGTGGCGGCGGGCGGTCGAGCGGGCTGATCGCGCGAAGCATGGGGATGCGGGTGGTCGATCTTTCCGCGCCGACCAGCCTCGACGGGGTCGCGGCGACCCTTTCGACTGTCGGCGCCGCGCTTGGCG
>JALYIX010000017.1 GCA_030775565.1 Pseudomonadota bacterium
GAGGAGGCCCGCCGCGACGCGCAGCAGGCTCGACTTGCCCGCGCCGTTCGGGCCGGCAATTTCGAGCGCCTGCCCGGCACCGGCGGCGAGATCGAGCCGCTCGAACAAGGTCTGCCCGCCGCGCACGCAGGTGACGCCTTCGAAGCGCAGCAGCGCGTTCACGAGCCGGTTTCGAGCGCGTGCAGCGCGGCGAAGGGCGCGGGCACGCTGTCGAGCGTTGCGCGCGCGGGGGCAGCAATGTCGTGTGTGGTCGGGGCGCGCGTCATGCTACCGTCGATAGAGGCGAAGCCCCGCCCCTGCCAGTCTAGCCCGAAATGGCGGCGCGCGCGTTTTCGGTCAGCTGCTTCATCAAGGCCATGTGCGGGAAGGGGCCGTGGCTGATGCGGGCGATGCCGGCATTGGCCCATTCGCGCCGCGTCGGGCCGCCGGGAAAGGCGATCGCGTTGACCGGGATTGGGGATGCCCTGCACAATTTCTCGACCTGGCCGAGGTCGCCGAGACGCGGGGCGAAGAAGCCGCTCGCGCCGGCATCGGCAAAGGCCAGCGCGCGTTCGATGCCCTCGTCCAGCAAGGCGGCGTCGTGGGTCTCGGGTTTGTGCTTGAGAAACAAGTCGGTGCGCGCGTTGATGAAGAAGGCCGATCCGACCGCCTTGCGGATCGCGGCAATGCGCTGGGCCTGGGCCTTGAGCGGGTGGAGTCCCTCGCCGCCGATCACCTGGTCCTCGAAATTGCATCCCACCGCTCCGGTCGCGGCGAGCAGCGCGACATTGGCCGCGCCCAATTCGGGATCGGTCGAATAGGCCCCCTCGAAATCGACCGTCAGCGGCAATTCGGTCGCGCCGACGACCCGCGCGGCGTTGGCCAGCACATAGTCGATCGGCACCCCCTGCCCGTCGGGCCAGCCCGCGGCGTCGGCAACCGGGTGGCTGCCCGTGGCGAGCGCCTTGGCCCCTGCGGCGGCAACCGCCCTGGCCGAGCCCGCATCCCACACATTGTAGAGCACCACCGGGTCGCCCGGAACGTGAAGCGCGGCGAAGGTCTCGTATCTGGTCATGGTCACACCTTGTCGGGATAGATCGGCCTGATATCGACCGGCAGCTTCGTCATCGTCGCGATCACGCCTTGCGCGTTGGGATCGATCACCGACCATTTGTTCATGAAGGCGACGGTGCCGGCATAGTCGCCCGTCGCCTGCAGCTTGATGACGTCGCCGATCAGCGCGGCGAGTGCCGGCTCCATCTTGGCAGTGTCGATGCGGAAGCGTTTCGCCGGCGCGTCCCACACGATCGCGCCCTTGTCGGCGAGATAACGGTACTGCATCGCCGAGCCCTTGGCGTGGGCTTCGGTGGTGCCGAAGCGCATGTGGCGGAACAGGTCGGTGACGTAGCTCGCATAGCTCTGGTCACGCTCGGTGGCGGGCAGGATGCCCTTCTTCATCATGTAGAGGATGTCCCACACGCCGAGCATGTCGGCCTTGGCCTCCTCGAGGCCGCTGCCCTGTTCCTTCAGTTCCTTGTCGACGCTGGTCGCGCGGCCGCCGACGATGATCGACCCCGGCCCCAGGCTGTGCGACATTTCGTGGAACACGGTGTTGAGCGTCATGTAGCGCTTGGTCGTCAGTCGGGCCTGTTCGGGGACCAGCACGAGGTTCGCCATCGGTCCACTGATCTTGTCGAACTTGGCGTCGACGAGGTTCTTCAAAATAACCTTCTTGGCGCCCTTGGCTTCGCGCACGCGCTCGTCGTTGGGCAGGTTGAAGGCGATCGACGGGGCGCCGTGGAGATTGTCGCCGCCGCCGCGGATCTGGTCGCCGACCGAGATCGGCGATTCGAAGCCGCGCTTGAAATTCTTCATCTGCTCGGGGACGGGCAGGTTGGCTTCAAGGTCGCGCAAGTGGCTCTTGTAGACATCGAGCGCGGCCGATTCCTTGGGATCGCGCAGCACGACATAGGCTTCGAATGCCGGGCGCAGGCCATAGAGGCCGTCGGTGTAGGTCTCGTAGGGTCCGATGACGAACTCGATCGGGGTATCCTTGAGGTCCATCCACGCCAGCTCGCTCTCGAAATAATCATCGGTGCGAAACGCCTTGGCGCGCAGCGAGAGGAATTTCTTGAGGCTGGGATTGGTGGTGATCCCGGCGGCCTGCTCCATCAGCCTGGCGGCGGGCTCGAGCCACTGCTTGTAGGCCTCGTGATAGGGCACGGCGACCAGCTGCTCGCCGTTGCGCTCGACGACGCTGTAGGGATTGGTCAGCGCCGATTTCTGGTCGGGGTGCGCGGCGAGATAGGCGTCGAATTGCGCCTTGGTCAGGTCGGCGGGGTAGAAGCCGGCGCCGGCCGGTTTGGCGGCCGTGCCATAGAAGGGCTTGCCGTCCTCGAACTCGTCCCATGGCCCGAGGTTGGCGTCGAATTTGGCGAGCAGCGCCTTGTCGCCCGACGCCTCGATCTTGGCGCGAATATCAGGGTTGGCCGCCGCTGCCTGGCGCAAATAGATGGGGGTCATGAGGTCGGCCGCCTGGATCAGCAGGTTGACGACCTGCTTCTCCTCCGGGCTGAGGAAGCTGGTGTCGGCCGCCACCGCGACCGTCGGGACCTTGTCGACCGCCGCGTCGGTCGAGGCCGTAGCCTTCTCGCCCGACGCAAGATTGCCTTGGGGCAGCGCGCCGTTGCAGGCGGAAAGGCCCAGGGCGATGGCTGAGACGAGGGCGGTCGCGCGGGAAGGGATATGCATCTGCGCACCCTAGCGCGCGCTCGGCGACGCGCAATCATTTCGCTTTAGGGGGACCGATGCGCGGCCCTCACTGCGTTCAGGCGACGATGAGCGGGTGCGCCAGGGGACGGGGATTGGTCTCCGGAAACAGCCCTGACGCGCGGGCCGGATCGAGCGCGAAATGTTGCCCGAGTGCGCCGGCGACGAGCGCGTCGAGATCGGTCGTCGGCTTGAGGTCGCGCCCTTCGTAGAGCGCCGCGGACGACAGCCCCGGCCAGTCGCCGATCACCTGTCCGCCCCGCACCGCGCCGCCCAGCAGCATCGCGACCGACCCCGTGCCATGGTCGGTCCCGCCGGTGCCATTGGCCTTCGCGGTCCGGCCAAATTCGGTCGCGACCAGGACCAATGTCCGGTCCCATTCGGGACCAAGCCCGGCGCGAAACGCAGCGATCGTCGCGTCGAGCTGCTTGAGCTGCGCGGCGAGACGATAAGTCTGGCCGGTGTGGGTGTCCCAGCCATTGGTCTCGATCATCCCGATCCGCGCGCCGTTGGCTCCGCTCATCTGGCGAGCGGCGAGGGCACCAAGCGCGGCGCCGCCCTTGGCGCCGCCGATGTCCCCGGCCTTGGCACGGGCGGCGAGCGCCTCGCTCCACAGCGGCCCGAGTTGCACGTCATGGGCGTACAGATCGCCGGCGCGCAGCATCAGGTCGTCGCCCGCGTCGGGCAGCGCCGATGGCGCATAGCTTTCGACGGGAATCGCGCCTCGAAGCGCCAGCGGCACCGCCGGCGACAAGGCGATCGCGCGGTCGCCCGGCAATTGCCCGAGCAGGCGGTTCATCCAGCCGTCCTTCAGCCGGTAAGCCCCCGCCGCGCCGCTCTCGAGCACGTTCTGGCCGTCGAAGTGCGACCGGTCGCGATAGGGGGAAGCGACCGCGTGGACGAACAGCGCCTGCTTCGCGGCATATAGTTTCGCGCTCTCGGAAAGCGCCGGGTGAAGCGTGAACATCGCATCGAGGCGGCTGCCGGTGGCGGCGTCCCGGGCCAGGTCCCCGCGCAAGCCGGCATAGGCCGGGTCCCCGGTCGGGGCGACGATCGCCAGTCCGTCGGCAGCTCCGCGCTGGATGATGAACAGGAAGCGCTTGTCGGTCGCCGCGCTGGCGAATGCGACGCGCGGGCCGGCCAGCAGCGCGGCGGCGCCAACGGCGCCGGAGGCAAGGAAGTTTCTGCGGTCCAACATTTCTATCTCCGCAAGAATTCAGGAGAGACAAGCATCAGGGCGAGGCCTGTCGTGGGGCTTTCGGCGCGGGCGATTGCAGTCGCCGTCGCCGGGCTCAGCGCGTCGCCCAGAACGCGCGGTGCGATCGTTCGGGCGTCGAGGCCCTGCCCAGCGCGCGCCACCAGTCGCTGCGCCGCTTCGACTCGCCGGACCAGGGCATCGGGGCCCGCCCAGGCCGCGGCGATGTCGTCATAGCCAACGGGCGATCCCGGTCGCCAGACCGGCTGGCCAAGCTGGTTGAGGAGGTTGGCCGCAGCATCACCGTCGAGGCGTTGCACCCCGACGGCGCGCA
>JALYIX010000018.1 GCA_030775565.1 Pseudomonadota bacterium
ACGTTGAAGCAGGCGACCGAGGCGATCCGCCATGAGCTTGCCGAGCGCTTGAAGGAGCTGGTCGCCGAGGGGAAATTGATCGAGGCGCAGCGGATCGAACAGCGCACCAATTTCGACTTGGAGATGATCGCGGCGACCGGGTCGTGCGCGGGGATCGAGAATTATTCGCGGTTCCTCACCGGGCGATTGCCGGGCGAGCCGCCGCCGACTTTGTTCGAATATCTGCCCGACAACGCGCTGCTGTTCGTCGACGAAAGTCACCAGACCGTGCCGCAGATCGGGGCGATGGCGAAGGGCGATCACCGGCGCAAGATCACGCTCGCCGAATATGGTTTCCGCCTGCCGAGTTGCATCGACAATCGCCCGCTGCGCTTCAACGAATGGGACGCGATGCGGCCGCAGACGACGTTCGTTTCGGCGACCCCGGGGCCGTGGGAAATGGAGGCGACGGGCGGGGTGTTCTCCGAACAGGTCATCCGCCCGACCGGGCTGATCGACCCGCCGGTCGAGATCAAGCCGGTCGAGGACCAGGTCGACGATCTGGTCAACGAGGCGAAGAAGGTCGCGAAACAGGGCTATCGGACGTTGGTCACGACGCTGACCAAGCGCATGGCCGAGGATTTGACCGAATATCTCCACGAGGCGGGGTTGCGGGTGCGCTACATGCACTCGGACGTCGAGACGCTGGAGCGGATCGAGCTGATCCGCGACCTCCGGCTCGGGGTCTATGACGTGCTGGTGGGAATCAATTTGCTGCGCGAGGGATTGGACATTCCCGAATGCGGGCTGGTCGCGATTTTGGATGCCGACAAGGAGGGTTTTCTCCGCTCCGAGACGTCGCTGATCCAGACCATCGGCCGCGCCGCGCGCAACGTCGACGGGCGGGTGATCCTCTACGCCGACCGGGTCACCGGCAGCATGGAGCGCGCGCTCGCCGAGACCGACCGGCGGCGCGAGAAGCAGGTCGAGTATAACAAGGCGCACGGCATCACCCCGGCGTCGATCAAGAGCCACATCAACGACATCATGAGCGACGTCACGATGCGCGACGGGGTGCTGGTCGAGACCGGCGACGAGGAACGGCCGCATCTCGTCGGCCATAATTTGCGCGCCTACATCAGCGATCTGGAAGCGCGGATGCGGAAAGCCGCGGGCGATCTCGAGTTCGAGGAGGCTGGGCGCCTGCGCGACGAGATCCGGCGGCTCGAGGAGGACGAGCTCGGGCTGCCCGTGCAGGAACGCCGCGCCTCGCGCCCGGTCGGCAATTCGAACGAAGGCAAGCCGGGGACGAGGAAGACGCGCTTCGGCAAGCAGACGCGGTTCAAGTCGGGTGGGTCGCGGCGGGGATAGGCGCTTGCACCCGCTCCCTCCGCTTCCCACTTGAGGGAGGAGCAAGCGGGAGCGGTTTTTTGGAAAGCTGGCACGGTACGACGATCCTCGGGGTCAAGACGGGCACGCGCACGGTGATCGCCGGCGACGGGCAGGTCTCGATGGGCAACACGGTGATGAAGCCCAATGCCAAGAAGGTCCGGCGGCTGGGCGAGGATGGCCCAGATGGTCAGAAAACCGTGATCGGCGGGTTTGCCGGGGCGACGGCCGATGCGTTCACGCTGTTCGAGCGGCTCGAGAAGAAATTGGAGGCGTCGAACGGGCAGTTGCTGCGCGCCGCGGTCGAGCTGGCCAAGGACTGGCGGACCGACAAATACTTACGCAATCTCGAGGCGATGATGATCGTCGCCGATGCCGAGGTGATGCTGATTTTGACCGGCAATGGCGACGTGCTCGAGCCCGAGGGCGGGATTGCGGCGATCGGGTCGGGCGGGAATTACGCGCTCGCGGCGGCGAAAGCGCTGGTCGAGTATGAAAGCGATCCCGAGAAATTGGCGCGGCGGGCGATGGCAATCGCCGCCGAGGTGTGCGTGTTCACCAATGACCGGCTGACGATTGAAAGTGTCGGCGCATGAACGACGCGCTGACCCCAAAGGCGATCGTCAAGGCGCTCGACGAGCATATCGTCGGGCAGGATGACGCCAAGCGCGCGGTTGCGGTGGCGCTGCGCAATCGCTGGCGGCGGCAGCGGCTGAGCCCTGAATTGCGCGAGGAAGTGACGCCCAAGAACATCCTCATGATCGGGCCGACGGGGTGCGGCAAGACCGAGATTGCGCGGCGGCTGGCTCGCCTCGCCGACGCGCCGTTCGTCAAGGTCGAGGCGACCAAGTTCACCGAGGTCGGCTATGTCGGGCGCGACGTCGAGCAGATCGCGCGCGACCTGGTCGAGGAAGCGGTCCGGCTGGAGCGCGAGCGGCGGCGCGACAAGGTGCGCGTGGCGGCCGAGGAGAGCGCGATGGAGCGGCTGCTCGATGCGCTGACCGGAAAGGGTTCGTCGGAAGCGACTCGGGCGGCGTTCCGGCAGCGCTTTGCAGAAGGCAGCCTGGCGGCGAGCGAGGTCGAGATCGAGGTGTCCGAGGCGCCGCAAATGCCGTTCGAAATGCCCGGCGCGCAGATGATCAACCTGTCGGAGATGATGTCGAAGGCGATGGGCGGGGCGCCCAAGAAACGGCGCAAATTGAAGGTGCCCGATGCTTATGCCAAATTGCTCGAGGAGGAGGCCGACAAAAGGGTCGACCCCGACGATTTGAACCGCGCCGCACTGGCCGATGCCGAGGCGAACGGGATCGTGTTCCTCGACGAGATCGACAAGATTGCGGTCAGCGACGTGCGCGGCGGATCGGTGTCGCGCGAGGGGGTCCAGCGCGACTTGCTGCCGCTGATCGAGGGGACCACCGTCGCGACCAAATATGGGCCGATCAAGACCGACCATATCTTGTTCATCGCGTCTGGCGCGTTCCATGTCGCCAAGCCGTCCGACCTGCTCCCCGAGCTTCAGGGGCGACTTCCCATTCGGGTCGAACTGAAGGCGCTGACCGAGGCGGATTTCGT
>JALYIX010000019.1 GCA_030775565.1 Pseudomonadota bacterium
GGCGTCGGCGCTGCGGGTGGCGTCGTCATCGCAGGTGACGCCCTGCGAATTGCGACGATCGGCGCGGTTGCGCTGCCGAACGCGAGCGCGGCCGGCCTCGTCGTCCAGCTCGACCTCGCCGGGATCGCGATCAGCGCCGGCAGCGCTTGCTCTTCGGGCTCGATGAAGGCCAGCCGCGTGCTTTCCGCGATGAGCGTCGCGCCCCAACTGGCGGCTTCGTCGATCCGCGTCAGCTTCGGCGCCGAGACGAGCAAGGCGGATGTTGACGCGTTCCTCGCCGCCTTTACCGCCATCGCCCAGCGGCAGCGCGCGGCATGATCTATCTCGACTACCAGGCGACCACCCCCGTCGCGCCCGCGGTCGCGCACGCGATGGCTCCGTGGATTGCCGACCATTTTGCAAACCCGCACAGCCCCTCGACCGAAGGGCGGCGCGCCGACGCCGCGATCGAGGTGGCCAGAGGGCGGGTCGAGCGTCTCCTCGTTCCCTCGACTCCGGCCGGAGGAGCAAGTTCAGGGCGCCTCGCCTTCACCTCGGGGGCGACCGAAGCCCTCAATTGGGCGCTGAAGGGCACGTTCGAAGGCTCGCCCCGCCGCAAGCTCGTGACCATCGCGACCGAACACGCCGCGGTCCTCGACAGCGCCGACTGGCTCGAAGGGCAGGGGGTCGAGGTCGTCCGCCTGCGGGTCGGCGCCGATGGCCTCGTC
The DNA here is from genome assembly GCA_030775565.1 of Pseudomonadota bacterium. Classification (GTDB taxonomy): domain Bacteria; phylum Pseudomonadota; class Alphaproteobacteria; order Sphingomonadales; family Sphingomonadaceae; genus Sphingomicrobium. Next base: position 708 of record JALYIX010000019.1, read on the forward strand.
GACCTCGCCACCGTCGCAGCCGCCATCGATGACCGCACCGCGCTCGTCGCGGCGATGCTCGTCAACAACGAGATCGGGGTCATCCAGCCGGTGGCCGATATCGCCCGCCTTGCCCATGCCAAGGGTGCGCTGATGCTGTGCGACGCCGTCCAGGGGTTCGGCCGCATGCCAATCCCCGCCGGCCCCGACCTGATCGCCATCTCGGCGCACAAGATCCATGGCCCCAAGGGGATCGGCGGCTTGTGGATGCGCGCTGGCGCCGACCCTGCACCCATGCTCCATGGCGGCGGTCAGGAGCAGGGGCTTCGCTCGGGGACGTTGTCGCCCGCGCTGTGCGTCGGTTTCGGCGCCGCGGCGATGCTCGCCGAGGATGGCATGGTTGCCGACGCCGGGCACGTCGAACGATTGTGGACCGCCGCGCGCGCCGCACTTGGTCCCCAATGGCGCCTCAACGGTAGTGCCGACCGGCGCTACTATGGCAATCTCAACCTTTCGCGCCCCGGACTCGACGCGGCGCGGCTCCTGTCGGATTGCCGCGACATTGCTTTTTCGCTTGGCTCGGCCTGTGCCAGCGGATCTGGGCGGCCGAGCCATGTGCTGCGCGCGCTGGGTCTCGATGCGCGCGCCGTGCGCGGGTCGATCCGCCTCGGCTTTGGTCGCTACACACGCGCGGAAGAGCTTGTCGAAGCGTGCAGCCGGATCGAGCAATCCGCGCAATCGCAACGGATTGCGGCATGACTCTCGTTCATTTTCTCACGGCCGACGGTAGCCTCGACCGCTCAGTCGAAGCCCCCGCGGGGACCAATTTGCTCGACCTGGCGCAGGCCGAGGCCCAACCACTCGAAGGCGCGTGCGAGGGTCAGATGGCCTGCTCTACATGCCATGTCATTCTTGCCGGCGTGGATTTCGATCGCCTCCCGCAAGCCACCGAGGACGAAGACGACTTGCTCGATCTCGCCGTCGGCGTCACCCGCACCTCCCGACTCGCCTGCCAGATACTGATCCCCGACGGGCAATTGACCGTTCGCATGCCGCCATCGACGCGCGACTGGCGGCGGCGCTAGGAACGCTATCCCGGCTTCGCCCGTTATTCGTGAAGGCCGCGTCACGGCCGATCAACGGAGAGAGACATGAAACTCATCATCGCGCTTGCCGCCGGACTACTCGCCACGGGCGCCTCGGCGCAGACGACGGTCACCAAGACGACCGTTACCCCCACCCATGAAACGACGATGTCCCGCACGACGACCTCGCGGCACATGGAAATGAACGACGACGACATGCGCCGTCATCACGCAAAGATGCACCGCGTTTGCCGCACCCAGTGGCGTCATCATCACCGCGTGCGCATCTGCCGCACGACACGCTGGCGCTAAAAGGCGTGGCGCGCGCGGTTGATCGCGCGCGCCGCTTCGCGCATAGGCCCGCCCCGAGAGTCGGGCGGACGGTGCAGTCCCCAACCTGGTCAGGTCCGGAAGGAAGCAGCCACAAGGATAAGCCCCGGGTCGTTCCGGCTCTCACCCGCTTGCGCTGCCGAGCACCGATGGAAGAGCCAGCGAAGGGCGGCCAACGTGCGTCGGTGCCGGCACGACCAACTCACGGCGTTGCCGGGCGGGCCCCACGCCAGTAGCGCCGACGCCCCGCCCGTCCTAAACCCTTGCGCATGGACGAAGACGAATCACCAGGCCTCGGGCTCGACCTTCCCGAGGTGCCCCCGCCGGCGCCCCCGAGCGGCGCCTACCGCGTCCTCGCCCGTAAATACCGCCCGCAGTCCTTCGACGAGCTGATCGGCCAGGATGCCATGGTGACCACGCTCGGCAACGCGATTGCGCGCGGAAGGATCGCCCATGCCTTCCTTCTCACCGGGGTGCGCGGGGTCGGCAAGACGTCGACCGCCCGGCTCGTCGCCAAGGCGCTCAATTGCATCGGTCCCGACGGCACAGGCGGCCCGACGATCGAGCCTTGCGGGGTGTGCGAACCGTGCCGCGCGATCGCCGAGGGGCGGCACATCGACGTCATCGAAATGGACGCGGCGTCGCACACGGGTGTCGACGATGTTCGCGAGATCATCGAGGCGGTGCGCTACGCCGCGGTTTCGGCACGGTTCAAGATCTACATCATCGACGAAGTCCACATGCTGTCGAAGAACGCGTTCAACGCGCTCTTGAAGACGCTCGAGGAACCGCCGCCCCACGTCAAATTCCTGTTCGCCACGACCGAAGTCGCTAAGGTCCCGGTGACCGTCTTGTCGCGCTGCCAGCGGTTCGACTTAAAGCGCATTCCGGCCGAAATGCTCGCCGCGCACTTCGCCCGGGTGGCCGAGGCCGAAGGGGTCGAGGTCGAGCCCGAAGCGCTGGGCGTCATCGCCCAGGCGGCCGAGGGTTCGGCCCGTGACGGATTATCGCTGCTCGACCAGGCGATCGCCCATGCCGACGGCAAGGTGAATGCCGCCGACGTCCGCGACATGCTCGGCCTCGCCGACCGCGGCCGGGTCCGCCGGTTGTTCGCGGCGCTCCTCGACGGCGACGCCGGGGCCGTGCTTGCACAGATCGACGAGGCCCATTCGCTTGGCCTTGATCCCGCGGCGATGATGCGCGGGCTGATGGAGGTGGTCCATTCGGTGACCCGCGCCAAGGCCGGCGCCCCGGCCGACCTGATGCAGTCCGCCGAGGAGCGCGATGCCGCTGCCGACTGGTCAGGCACGCTCGGCTGGGCAGTGCTCCACCGCTTGTGGCAGCTGATGCTGCGCGGGCTCCAGGACGTGACGATCGCGCCCGACCCGCAGGAAGCCGCGACGATGGCGCTGCTGCGCCTGGTTCACGCCGCCGACCTGCCGGACCCCGCGGCGTTGATGGCACGGCTGGCGAGTGGGGAGGGGACCACCACCGCCGCGCCCGCGGCCGCGCCGCAGTCGCGTTCTGCTCCCACGGCGCGCCTTCCCGAGAGCTTTCCCGCCTTCGTCGAGTTCCTCGAGCAGCAGGGCAAGATGCGCCTCGGCATCCAGTTGCGTGACCATGTCGGGCTGGTTGACTATGCGCCCGGCACGCTGGTGCTTCGCCCGCTCAAGCCGCTCGGCCCTGACTTCGCGCGCGACCTCGCGGCGGTCGCCAAGGAGGCCAGCGGAGTGGTTTGGCAGATCAGCTTGGCCGACGCTGGCGGAGAGCCCTCGCTTCACCAACAGGCGCGCATGGCCGAAGAACGCGATCGCGCCGCCGTGCTGGAGGATCCCGCGATCAAGGCGCTGATGACCGCCTTTCCCGACGCCACCCTCGAATCCGTCACCACGAAAGAACCGATCCATGCCCGACTTTGATGACATCATGAAAATGGCTCAAGAAGCCCAGGCCGAACTGCAGCGCGCGCAGGACAAGCTCGATACGGTCGAGGTCGAGGGCGTCTCAGGGGGTGGGCTGGTCAGGATCCGCGCTACCGCCAAGGGCCGCATCCTTGCCGTCACGCTCGACGAATCGCTGATGGTCGTGTCCGAAAAGTCGATGTGCGAGGATCTCATCGCCGCCGCGATCAACGACGCCCGCACCAAGGCCGATGCCGCCGCCGGGATCGAGATGCAGAAGGTCACCTCGGGCCTGCCGTTGCCGCCGGGGTTCAAGATGCCGTTCTAGGTCCATCGCGCGGCTTGCGTCCGGCCATCGACTAGGCGACAACCCGCGTCCTCGGGGTGTATGGCGCGGGGGATGGCCATTGGCTTTGTTGGGAGCAATGCAGGAATGGCCGCTGCGGGTGATGCAGCTCGTTGATCACGCCGAACGCGAGCATGGCGACCGTGAAGTTGTCAGCCAGTGGGCGGGCGGCCGGATCACGCGCAGCAATTGGCGCGAGTTGGCCCACGACGCGCGGCGCATGGCCCAGGCGCTCGAGGCCGCGGGGATCGCCAAGGGCGACCGCGTGGCGACTCTGGCGATGAACCACAGCCGCCACCTCACTGCCTGGTACGGCGCGATCGGCATGGGCGGCGTGCTGCACACCATCAATCCGCGCCTGTTCGATGACCAACTTGCCTACATTGCCAATCACGCCGAGGATCGCGTCCTCCTGTACGATCATGCCTTCGCGCCGCTCGTCGAGCGGATGAAGCCGCGCTGGCCGACGATCGAGCGCTACATCTGCTTCGACCCGCCCGAACCGACCGAGGATTCGTTCGAGCGCTGGCTCGAGCCGTTCGACGGGGCCTATCGCTGGGTCGACGGCGATGAGCGCGAGCCGTGCGGCCTGTGCTACACCAGCGGCACCACGGGCAACCCCAAGGGCGTGCTCTATTCGCACCGCTCGACGATGCTCCACGCGATGGCCGAGATCGCTCCCGACGTGTTCGACTTGTCGGCCGCGGCGGTCGTCATGCCGATCGTGCCGATGTTCCATGCCAATGCCTGGGGCATCCCTTGGGCGGCGCCGATGTGCGGCTGCAAGCTGGTCCTGTCGGCCGAATACAGCCCGCCGCTGCTGTGCGACCTTTTCCGCGAGGAAGGGGTCAGCCATTCCGCCGGCGTTCCCACCGTGTGGCTCGGCATGATCGAGCATGTCGAGCGGACCGGCACCAGCCTCGGCGCGCTCAAGTGCGTCACCATCGGCGGCTCGGCGGCCCCACGCGCGATGATCCAATGGTTCCGCGCGCGCGGTATCAGGGTCGGCCATGCCTGGGGAATGACCGAAACCTCTCCGATCGGTACCGTCGGCGCGCCGCCGGCGGGTTGGGACTCGATGAGCGACGAGGAACAGCTCAATTTCAGCGTCCGCCAGGGCCGTGTCCCGTTCGGGGTCGAACTGCGCACGGTCGACGACGAGGGTCGCCTACTGCCCCGCGACGGGACCAGCGCCGGTCGGCTGCAGGCGCGTGGACCGTGGGTCATCCGTCGCTATTTCCGAGAACCCGACGATGCCATCGATGGGGAAAACTGGTTCGACTCCGGCGATGTCGCAATCCTCCACCCCGACGGGTCGATGCAGATCACCGACCGCTCGAAGGACGTCATCAAGTCGGGCGGCGAGTGGATCAGTTCGATCGAACTTGAAAATGCCGCGGTCGGTTGTCCGGGAGTCGCTGAGGCGGCAGCGATTGGCATTGCCCACCCCAAATGGGACGAGCGCCCGCTGCTCGTCGTCGTCCGCCGGGAGGGCTCGGCGGTCACGCCCGAAACCATCCGCGCGCACCTCGCCACCGAGGTCGCCAAATGGTGGTTGCCGGACGCGATCGAATTTGTCGACGAGCTGCCCCACACCGCGACGGGCAAGCTCAGCAAGAAGATCCTGCGCGAGCGGTTCGTCGACTATCGATTCGAGGGCGCGGCGGAGATGGTCGGGCGCTGATCGTCGTCCAACCGCACTGGACCCTTGGCGCCTGAACCCCTAAACGCGCGCCAAACCCCCTGCGCATGAAGGACCAGCGACCCGATGGCCGCCCAATATAGCTACGTCATGAAGGGTCTTTCGAAGACCTTCCCCGGCGCGCCCAAGCCGGTGCTGAGCAACATCAGCCTGCAATTCTACCCCGATGCCAAGATCGGCATCGTCGGCTCCAACGGCACCGGCAAGTCGACCCTGATGAAGATCATGGCCGGACGCGATACCGAATTCGTCGGCGAGGCGTGGGCGGGCGAGCACATCACGGTTGGCTATCTCGAGCAGGAACCCCAGCTCGACCCGACCAAGACGGTCATGGAGAATGTCCGCGAAGGCGTGAAAGACGTCGCGACCATGATGGATCGCTTCAATGAAATCAGCATGTTGTTGGGCGATCCTCCCGCCGATGCCGACTTCGATGCGCTGATGGCCGAGATGGGCGAATTGCAAGAGAAGATCGACGCGGTCGACGGCTGGACCCTCGACAACCAGCTCGAAATCGCGATGGACGCGTTGCGCTGCCCGCCCGGCGACGCGTCCGTCGACAATCTCTCTGGCGGTGAGAAGCGCCGCGTCGCGCTGACCAAGCTGCTCCTCCAGAAGCCCGGCATCCTGCTCCTCGACGAGCCGACCAACCACCTCGACGCCGAGAGCGTCCAGTGGCTCGAAAAGCATCTCGTCGACTATCCCGGCAACGTCATCCTCGTCACCCACGACCGCTATTTCCTCGACAATGTCGTCAACTGGATCCTCGAGCTCGATCGCGGAAAATACTTCGTCTACGAAGGCAATTACTCGACCTACCTCGACAAGAAGGCCAAGCGCCTCGAGCAGGAAAGTCGCGAGGACGAGGGACGGCAAAAGGCGATCAGCCAGGAACTCGAGTGGATCCGTCAGTCCCCCAAGGCGCGCCAGACCAAGTCCAAGGCGCGCATCAAGGCGTTCGACGCGCTCGTCGAGGCATCGGAAAAACGCACCATCGGCAAGGCCCAGATCGTCATCCAGACCCCGACGAGATTGGGCGGCAACGTCATCGACGCGGTCAACCTGACCAAGGCCTATGGCGACAAATTGCTGTTCGACGACCTGTCGTTCACCCTCCCGCCGGGCGGGATTGTCGGCGTGATCGGCCCCAACGGCGCGGGCAAGTCGACGCTGTTCAAGCTCATCACCGGGCAGGAGACCCCCGACGGCGGTGACGTCAAAATCGGCGAGACCGTCCGCCTCGGCTTTGTCGACCAGAGCCGCGACGACCTCGATCCCAACAAGAATGTCTGGGAGGAGATCTCCGGCGGAGCCGAGCTGATGACGATCGGCAAGCAGGAGCTCCAGACTCGTGCCTATGTCGGTGCGTTCAACTTCAAAGGCGTCGACCAGCAGAAGAAGGTCGGCCAGCTGTCAGGCGGCGAGCGCAACCGCGTCCATCTGGCAAAGATGCTCAAGGCGGGCGGCAACGTCCTCCTGCTCGACGAGCCGACCAACGACCTCGACGTCGAGACTCTCCGCGCATTGGAAGAAGCGCTCGAGAATTTCCCCGGCTGCGCAGTGGTCATCAGCCATGACCGCTTCTTCCTCGACCGCCTCGCCACCCACATCCTCGCGTTCGAGGGCGACAGCCACGTCGAATGGTTCGAAGGCAATTTCGAAGCCTATGAGGAAGACAAGCGGCGGCGAATGGGGCCGGAGGCGGATCGTCCCCACCGGATGACGTACAAAAAGCTGACCCGCTAGGCAGTCGTCGTCTAGGTCGAACGATAGCCGACGGACTCGGGACGGCGTTTGCGAAGCATTCCGTCGATGCTCCATTCGCCTGATCCGGTTGCGGCCAGCAGCAAGAAGATGAAACAGAATAGGATAGCGGCCTCGCCCCCGTTCAACACCGGAAATACCGACTTGGGGGCGTGGACCATCCAGTAGCCGATTGCCATCTCGCCGGCGATCACGAAGGCTACCGCCCGGGTAAAAAGGCCACCAAGCAGCAACAGCCCGCCGATCAGTTCGAGCCATCCGGCAACCCAGAACAGCGACCACATGTCGGGGTTGCTGCCGGCGGTCTCGGGGAAGCCCAGCATCTTGCTCGTGCCATGCTCCAGGAACAGCAGTGCAGTGACGATCCGCAACAGTCCGACCGCGCGCGCCGCCCACCGCTCTTCGGCTTCGATATGCTCCTGATCCGCCATAATTCCGCTCCCGATCGCAGTGCGAGGTTCGTGAGGCGGCGATGCTTCGCTCGCTGGCTGCAGGATATACCTATTTCGGGCGCGGAACAGCCATGATCGGCAAGGCCAATACCGCCGCGATCAGAAGGCGGCGATGCCCGTGATCGCGCGGCCCATGATCAGCGCATGGACATCGTGCGCACCTTCGTAGGTGTTGACCGTCTCCAGGTTCGCGGCGTGGCGCATCACCTGATAGTCGGCGCTGATGCCGTTGCCGCCGTGCATGTCGCGAGCGATACGGGCGATGTCGAGCGCCTTGCCGCAGTTGTTGCGCTTGATGAGGCTGATCGTCTCGGGGACCAGCACGCCGTCCTCGAGCCGCCGCCCGACGCGCAACGCCGCCTGCAACCCGAGCGTGATCTCGGTCACCATGTTGGCAAGCTTGAGCTGGACCAGCTGAGTCGCGGCGAGCGGCCGGCCGAACTGCTTGCGGTCGAGCGTATACTGGCGAGCCGCGGCATAACAGGCTTCCGCCGCCCCCATCGAGCCCCAGCCGATCCCGTAGCGCGCGCGATTGAGGCAGCCGAACGGACCCTTCAATCCCTCGACATTGGGCAATAGCGAGTCCTCGCCAACCTCGACTTCGTCCATCACGATCTCGCCGGTAATCGAGGCGCGCAAGC
>JALYIX010000020.1 GCA_030775565.1 Pseudomonadota bacterium
CGACTTGGACCGTCGGGCGCTTCTCCTCCGAATCCTCGGAGAAATCGGCGCTCGCCAGAGTCGCGCCGTGGATCCCGTCGCGCCCGGTCTTCGACCCGACATAGACGATCGAATTGCCGACCCCCGACGCCGCCGAATAGAAGATCTTGTCCTGCTCGGCGATCCCGACGGTCATCGCGTTGACGAGGATGTTGCCGTCATACGCGCTATCGAAATTGACCTCGCCGCCGACCGTGGGCACCCCGACGCAATTGCCATAGCCGCCGATCCCCGCGACCACCCCGGCGATCAGATGCCGCGTCTTGGGATGCTCGGGCCGCCCGAAGCGCAGCGCATTGAGGTTCGCGACGGGCCGAGCGCCCATCGTGAACACGTCGCGCAGGATGCCCCCGACCCCCGTCGCCGCGCCCTGATAGGGCTCGATGTACGACGGGTGGTTGTGGCTCTCCATCTTGAAGATCGCGGCGAGCTTCGTGCCCCCCGCGCCTTCGCCGATATCGATCACCCCGGCATTCTCGCCCGGCCCGCAGATCACCCACGGCGCGGTCGTCGGCAGTTTCTTCAAATGCACCCGCGACGATTTGTAACTGCAATGCTCGGACCACATCACCGAGAAGATGCCGAGTTCGACCATGTTCGGCTCCCGCCCCATGGCGTGGAGCAGGCGCTGATACTCTTCGGGCGAAAAGCCGTGCTCGGCGACGATCTGGCCAGTGATCTGGGGAGTGATGCTCATGCCCCGCGCATCTAGCGGGTCGCGCCGAAAAGGCTAGGCGCTACGGTCGAGCGGGAAGCGCAGCACCACCGCCAGCCCTTCGGGCCGCCAGTCACGCTCGACCGTCCCGCCCAGGTCCGACTTGACGCTCAGCGCGATCATCCGCTGGCCGAACCCGCTGCTGGTCGTGTCGGGCTCGCATCCGGGTCCCCGCTCGTCCCAGTGCATGATCACCTCGCCGTCCAGGATCTCCCAGTCGAGTGCGACGCTGCCATGCTCCCCGCATAGCGCGCCGTACTTGACGGCATTGGTGTAGAGCTCGTGGAGAATCATCGACAGACCGAGCAACTGTCCCGGCGTGAGCAGGATCTCGGGCCCGCCGAACCGGGCACGACCGTCCGCCACGTCCGCCCCCAGCACTTGCTCCGCCAGCGCCGTCAGCGCGACGTCCGACACCGCCCGCCCGACCAGCAGCTGATGGGCCTTGGCCAGGCTCTGTAACCGACCGGAAAACGCCTCACTGAAACTGTCGAGATCGGGCGACACGCGCGCGGTCTGCTGGGCGATCGCGGCGACGACGGTCAGCATGTTCTTGACCCGATGCTCGGATTCCTGAAGCACCCGCTGGTGCCGCTCGGCGGCTTCACGCCGGTCCGAAATGTCGCGCATGAAGCCGACGAACAGCCGCCGGCCGAACTGCTCACTGGCGGTAACCGACAGCTCGATCGGGATTTCGCGCCCGTCGCGGCACAGCGCGGGGACTTCGATGCGCTTGTCGAGCACCGGGCCCTCACCCGTCGCAAGGAAGTGGTTGCGCCCCGCCTCGTGCGCCCCGCGCAGCGACTCCGGCACGATCAGCTCGCTCAATTGCTGGCCGATCGCTTCGTTGGCGCGCCAGCCGAAGGTCTTCTCGGCGATCGCGTTCCAGCCGGCGACCCGGCCATCCTCGGCCATCACCACGACGGCATCGAGGGCGGTGTCGAGGACGGACTGAAGTCCGGCGTGCAGGGGCCCCCAGGCGATGTTCATTTCGGCTGCATCGCCTATTTTATGACGATATTCCAGTGATTTCGTTACGCGCCTGCAAATTGGTCGGTGGCCCGTACGAGCCCATCGAGGACCCCCGGTTCGCTGAACAAGTGACCCCCATCGGGAATGATGTTCAACGCCACCTCGGGCCACGCCTGCTTGAGCGCCCAGGCGGCGCGCGGCGGGGTACAGCAATCGTGGCGGCCCTGGACGATCACCCCGGGAATCCCGCGCAGCTTGGCCGCCCCGGCGAGCAGCTGGCCTTCCTCGAGCCAGCCATGATTCGCCATATAGTGATTCTCGATCCGCGCGACGGCGATCGCGACCTCGTCCGAGGTGAAATGGTCCTCGGTGTCCTTGCTCGGCAACAGCGTCACGGTCACCGCCTCCCACTTGCTCCACGCCTTCGCCGCGACGAGCTGCGCGGCCTTGTCGTTCCCCGTCAGGACGCGGCGATAGGCCTCCACCAGGTCGTCCCGTTCGGCGACCGGGATCGGCGCGACGAACTCGACCCAGCCGTCGGGATAGAGCGACGACGCCCCACCGTCGCGGTACAGCCAGTCGAGCTCATACTGGTCGAACAGGAACACCCCGCGCAGGACCAGCTCGGTGACCCGCTCGGGATGGGTTTCGGCATAGGCCAGGCTCAGCGTCGAGCCCCACGACCCGCCGAACACCATCCAGCGTTCGATCCCGAAGTGGATCCGCAGCCGCTCGATGTCCTCGACCAGGTCCCACGTCGTGTTCGCCTCCAGCCCGGCATGCGGCGTGGATTTGCCGGCGCCGCGCTGGTCGAAGACGAGGATGTCGTAGCGCTCGGGATCGAATTGCCGGCGGTGGAGCGGGCTCGACCCGCCGCCCGGGCCGCCGTGAAGGAACACGACCGGCTTGCCCCCGGGCTTGCCCGACCGCTCCCACCACAGCCGGTGCCCGTCACCGACGTCGAGCATGCCTGTCTCGCGCGGCGCGAAGTCGGGGTAGAGGGTTCGCCGTTCGGTCATGCCCTCGTCCCTTCCGTGCTTCAGTCCCCCCGCGGCGGTCGCGATCAGGCGGGTTCGGGACCTCCGGCGATCCCGGCCTCGACCCGCGCCTCGGCGCGCTTTTGCATATTCTCGGGGTCGAGCGGCCCCTTGGGCGCCACCACCCGCTTCGCGTCGGCCCAGATGTTCCGGTAGCTCAGATAGGCAAGGATCGTCGCGATCAGGAGGAAGATCAGCACCGTGATCCCGGTCGCGTGGCGCACCTCGAGCTTGGGCTCAGCGGTCCACACCAGGAAGGCGGCGACGTCGGTTGCCATCTGGTTGACGGTCGACTTGGTACCGTCGGCGAAGGTCACCTGCCCGTCGCTGACCAGCGGCGGGGGCATCGCCACGTTGAGATTGGCGAAATAGGGGTTGAAGTGGAGCCCGGGCGGAGTCTTGGCATCGGGGAACGCCTTGAGCAGCTCCTCGCCCTTGTCGTTCTTGTAGCCTTCCTGCTTCGCATAGCCGGTGAGCAGCGAGTAGACATAAGGCGCCCCGCCCTCGCGCGCCTTCGTGATCAGCGACAGGTCGGGCGGAAGGGCATTGTTGTTGCCCGCGCGCGCCGCGGTCTCGTTGGGGTAAGGCGACGGGAAATGATCGGCCGGGGTCGCCTTGCGCGTCGCGGGCTCGCCCGTGTCGGGATTGATCGAGGGCACTTCGGTCGACCACTGGCTGGCGATCGCCTTCACTTCGGCCTCCGAATAGCCGAGCTGGCGCAGGTCGCGGAAGGCGACGAGCTTCATCGAGTGGCACGCCGAGCAGACTTCCTTGTAGACCTGGAAGCCGCGCTGGAGCTGCTGGCGGTCGAACCTGCCGAACGGCCCGCTGCTGGCGAGGTGAAGCTCCTTGGGCTGCTTGTGGAACCCTTCCTCGACCGTCGGCGCGGCCGGCTCCTTGATCGCGCCGATGCCGTTCACCAGCAGCGACAGGAGGAGCATGCCGGCGAAACCGAGCCCGACGAGAAATGCAATGATCCGAACCATGGGTCGCTCGTCCTTTATTCGGCGGCGGCGGGCGCGGTGGCGCCGTGAGTCTGGGCAAGCCCGTAGGGAGCGCTTTCCTCGGCCTCGCCGTGAAGCACCGACGCCGAGATCGACGAGGGCAGCGGATCAGGCCGCTCGAACTTGGCGACCAGCGGCAGGATGATCAGGAAGTGGGCGAAGAAATAGGCCGAGGTCAGCTGGCCGAGCGCGGTGTGGACCGGGGTCAGTTCGGCGCCGCCGATGTAGCCCAGCACGAGCACGTCGGCGACGAGCAGCCAGAAGAAGCGCTTGAACATCGGCCGGTAATTGCCCGAACGGACCGGCGAGGTGTCGAGCCACGGCAGGAAGAACAGGAGCAGGATCGAGCTGAACATCGCCAGCACGCCGAGCAGCTTGGCCGGGGCCAGGATGATTCCGGTGAAGGGGATGCTGAGATCGACCGTGAACGAGCGCAGGATCGCGTAGAACGGCCAGAAATACCATTCGGGGACGATGTGCGCCGGCGTCGCCAGCGGGTTCGCCGGGATGTAGTTGTCGGCGTGGCCGAGGTAGTTGGGCAGGAAGAAGATGAACAGCGAATAGAGGATCAGGAACACCCCGACCCCGAACCCGTCCTTGGCCGTGTAGAACGGGTGGAACGGCAGCGTGTCCTTCTCCGACTTGACGTCGACCCCGGTCGGATTGCCCGAGCCCGGGATATGCAGCGACCAGATGTGGAGGATGACCACGCCCGCGATCACGAACGGCAGCAGGTAATGCAATGAGAAGAAGCGGTTCAGCGCCGCCTGGTCGGGCGCGTAGCCGCCGAGCAGGAAGATCCGCAGCGGCTCGCCGACGATCGGGAAGGCCGAGAAGAAGCCGGTGATGACCTGCGCCCCCCAGTAGCTCATCTGCCCCCAGGGAAGCACATAGCCCATGAATGCAGTCGCCATCATGAGAAGGTAGATGACCAGCCCGAGCATCCAGACAAGCTCGCGCGGCGCCTTGTAGCTGCCGAAATAGAGCCCGCGGAAGATGTGGATATAGACCGCGACGAAGAAGAAGCTCGCACCGTTGGCGTGGGCATAGCGGAGCAGCCAGCCGGCGTTGACGTCGCGCATGATCGCCTCGACGCTGTTGAATGCACCGTCCGCGCTTGCGAAATAATGCATCGCCAGGACGATGCCGGTGACCAGCTGGACCGTCAGCATCAGCCCCGAAAGGACTCCAAAATTCCAGAAATAGTTGAGGTTGCGCGGCACCGGATAGCCGCCGCCAAGCGACCCGTAGACGAGACGGGGGAGCGGCAGTCGCTGGTCGAACCAGCGGCCTACCTCCGTCTTGGGTTCATATTCGCGGGCCCAGCCAAAGCTCATGACGATATGCTTCCCTTAGCCGATCTTGACGAGTGTCGGTGAACTGAACTCATACAGCGGAACCGCGAGGTTCTTGGGCGCCGGCCCCTTGCGGATGCGCGCCGCGGTATCATAGGCCGAGCCGTGGCACGGGCAGAAATAGCCGCCGAACGGCCCCTTGTTCTCGCCCTCGCCGGTGCCGAGCGGAATGCAGCCCAAATGGGTGCAGACGCCAAGCGTGATCAGCCAGTTCTGCTTGCCCGGCTTGGTCCGTTCGGCCAGCGTCTGCGGATCGCGCAGGGTCGAGATATCGACCGCATTGGCCTCGGCGATTTCCTTGGGGGTGAGGTTGCGCACGAACACCGGCTGCTTGCGCCAGCTGGTCTTGATCGCCTGGCCCGGCTGGATCTTCGACACGTCGACCTCGGTCGAGGCCATCGCCAGCACGTCGGCCGAGGGCGCCATCTGCACCAGCATCGGCGCAACGACCGCGACGGCGCCGACGCCGGCGAAGCTCACCGCCGCGATATTGAGGACATCGCGCCGACGCACGCCGTCATCCGCGGGTTCGTCGTGCGGGTTCGTTTCCAGCGTGGCCATGCTCACCCTTAAGGACCAACGCCCGGCCGCGCGGCCGGACAAGAAAAAGCTCCGCGCCGGGAAGGCCGGTGCGGATGGCGCGCCTGATAGCGTTTCGCCCTCGCGATGCAAACGCGAAAAAGGGCCAGCGCTGGCGTCTCTTGCCCGTGATGGCCGCGCTGCCTAAGCGCTGCCCCATGCGGATCGCGCTCTACCAGCCCGAGATCGCCGGCAACGTCGGCGCCATCCTGCGTCTCGGCGCCTGCTTCGGGGTGGCGGTCGATCTCGTCGAGCCGATGGGCTTCGCGTGGGACGACAAGCGCGTCCGCCGCGCCGCGATGGACTATATCGACGCGGTCGAGGTCCGGCGTCACGCGGGGTTTGGCGCGTTCCAGGAAACGATCGGAAGCGCCCGTCTGGTCCTCCTCACGACCAAGGCAACGACGTCGCTCTACGACGTCGAGTTCCGCCACGACGACATCCTGACCTTCGGCCAGGAAAGCGCCGGCGTGCCCGTCGAGATCGCCGCCGCCTGCGACCTCAAGGCGCGAATCCCGATCCGCGCCGAGGTCCGCTCGTTCAACCTTGCCACCTCCGCCGCCATCGCGCTCGGCGAGGCCCTGCGCCAGACAGGAAGATTGCCCGCATGAAGCCGCTCGACGATCAGCAGGACGCCGCCCGCAACTGGTTCGAATCGCTCCGCGACCGGATCTGCGCCGAATTCGAGGCGATCGAGCGCGAAGTGGGGTCGGATGCGTCCTTCGCCTACACCCCGTGGGACCGCACCGAAGATGACGGCGCCCCCGGCGGCGGCGGCGTGCGCGGGCAGATGACGGGCACGGTGTTCGAGAAGGTCGGGGTCAACGTCTCGACCGTCGGCGGCACCTTCTCCCCCGAATTCGCAGCGTCGATTCCGGGCACCGACGACGACCCCAGCTTCTTCGCCACCGGCATCAGCCTCGTCGCCCACATGGCCAACCCCCACGTCCCCGCGGTGCACATGAACACCCGCTTCCTGACGACGGGCAAGCGCTGGTTCGGCGGCGGCGCCGACCTCAATCCCGCAATCCCCAACGATGAGGATACCGACGCCTTCCACGCCCGCCTGCGCGCCGCCTGCGCGGCGCATGACCCGACCTTCTACCCGCGCTTCTCGAAATGGGCCGAGGAATATTTCTGGCTGCCCCACCGCAAGGTCGCGCGCGGCGTCGGGGGCATTTTCTATGACCGGCTGGAAGATCATTTCGACCCCCATTTCGCCTTTACCCGCGATGTCGGCGAGGCCTTCCTCGACATTTTCCCGGCGATCGTCCGCCGCCGCATGAACCAGCCCTTCACCGAGGAGGATCGCCAGCGCCTGCTCGAATATCGCGGGCGGTATGTCGAGTTCAATTTGCTGTTCGACCGCGGCACGCTGTTCGGCCTGAAGACCGGCGGCAACATCGACGCGATCCTGATGAGTCTCCCGCCGCTGGCGCGCTGGGCATGAGCCTCGAGCCCCTTGCAGACACCGAACTGGCGGCGGTGGTCACCTACCTCGAGATGCTCGCGGCGCCCGCCCATCTGGCGATTCCCGCTTCCCCGCTCCGCCTCGATCCGCGCGAGCGGGTCACGCCCGCAGCCTACCGCGCGCTGTTCGGCAAGGTCGGCGCGCCCTGGCTGTGGTTTTCGCGCCTCGTCGATCGCGACGAAACCCTCGCCGCGCTGTTCGCCGCCGACGTCGCGCTATGGGCCGTGGTCGATGGGGCCGGGGACGACGTCGGCATGGTCGAACTCGACTTCCGCGTGGCGGGGACGTGCGAACTGAGCTTCATCGGCCTCGTCCCCGAACTCGCCGGCCAGGGCCACGGCCGCTGGCTGCTCGCCGAGGCCGTGTCGCGGGCGTGGCGCGACGGCATCGCCCGGGTCCATGTCCACACCTGCACGCTCGACCATCCCGCGGCGCTCGCGGCCTACCGCCGCGCCGGCTTCACGCCCTACAAGCGCGCGATCGAGCGCTTCGCCGACCCACGCGTCGCCGGACTGTTGCCGAGCGATACCGCGCCT
>JALYIX010000021.1 GCA_030775565.1 Pseudomonadota bacterium
GCAGCTGGGTCGCCGCAAGGTCGCCGAAGGCGGCCATCAGCGGGGCATTGGCGCGGGGCTCGGAAAAGCGGAAATGGCGGTCGATCTCGGCCGCGCCTTCGAGCAATTCCTCGAACGCGGGCCAGCCAAGCGCCAGCGCAATCGAAAAGCCGACCGTCGACCATAGCGAATAGCGCCCGCCGACCGCCTCCGCGAAAGGCAGGACCCGCGTCTGGTCGATGCCATAGTCGACCGCGGCCTGCGGGGCGGCGGTAATCGCGATGACGCGGCCAAACGGATCCGACACGCCATGATCTTCGAGCCACGACATGGCCGCAGCGAGATTGGTCAGCGTCTCGGTCGTGGTGAACGTCTTCGACACCGCCGCGACCAGCGTGGTCTCGGGATCGAGCCCGGCGACGGCATCCTCGAACGCCTGGCCGTCGATGTTCGACAGGATCCGCACGTCGTAGCGTGCGCCGTCGCGGCCGAGCGCATCGATCACCAGGTCGGGGCCAAGCGCCGACCCGCCGATACCAATGTGGAGTATGCCCGTGACATCGCCGAATGCGCCCGCCTCGATCGCGTCGACCAGCGCGCGCATCCGCTGGTGCGCCGCGGCGGCGAGGTCATTGTCCTCGGCCGCGCCCGACCCGCGCTCGGCGACATGACCGGCGGGGCGGCCCTCACTCGGGTTGGCGATCGCCCCGGCAAACAAGGCCTCGCGCTTGGCCGCGAACCCCTGCGCCTCGGCGAGGCCCTCGAACGCTGTCAGCAGCGGCTCGTCGAGGATCGTCTTCGACCAGTCGAAATAAATTCCACCCAGCGTCAGCGACAGCCGCGACAAGCGCTGCGGGTCCTCCCCGAACAGGGTATCGAGGCGCTTGGTTCGATGGCCCATGATCGGGGCCCAGGGATCACTGGTCATGCCCGGCGTCCTAAGACCGCTACTCGCCGAATGCCAGCTTGACCTTGCCGCCGTCGCCCGCAAGGACCGGGCCGATGGCTGCAACATCTTCAAACACCACCGTGACCCGCGCGACGTCGAGGCCCATTAAGAAGCAGGGCTCGACGCTCGGGTTTCTCGTTCGCCTGGCACTGGCGGCGTGGATCCTGCGCGCGCTGCTGCTCGAGCCCTTCTTCATTCCCTCGGGATCGATGCTGCCGACGATGGCGATCGGCGATTATCTGTTCGTCGAAAAATGGCCCTATGGCTATTCGCGCTTCAGTTTCCCGTGGCAATTCCCGCCGATCGCGGGGCGCTGGTTGCAGCGCATCCCCAAGCGCGGCGACGTCGTCGTGTTCAAGCCGTCATCGAGCGACCGTGACAGCTGGATCAAGCGGGTCATTGGCCTTCCCGGCGACACGGTCGAGGTGCGCAATGGCGGTTTGATCCTCAACGGGCGGGCGGTGCCCCGGGTGCCGCTCGGGCCCCGGCCGGTGACCATTTCGCCCAACAGCCCGTGCCGGACGATCGGCGGGCCGCCCAATGTCGTCGCGCTGAACGGCGCCGCGCAGTGCCTCTATCCGACCTTCCGCGAGACGCTTCCGGGCGGGCGGAGCTATCTGACGCTCGACCAGGCGGATGTCCCGGCGGACAATTTCGGCCCGGTGACCGTGCCCGCCGGCAACGTTTTCGTGATGGGCGACAATCGCGACGACAGCGAGGATAGCCGCTTCTCGGCGGCCGAGGGCGGGGTCGGCTTCTTGCCGGTCGAGCGGATCGTCGGGCGGGCGGGCTATGCATTCTGGTCGACCGACGGCAGCGCGTCCTATGTCAAGCCATGGACCTGGTTCAGCGCGCTTCGCGCCGACCGTCTTGGAACGCGCTACTGATGGCCGACGAGCTTAGCGCCTATCTCGCCGATCTGCTCGGCGATGCCCCGCGCGACGCCGGACTTTACACCCGCGCGATGACCCACGGCAGCGCGACCGGGGACAGCTACGAGCGGCTCGAATTCCTTGGCGACCGCGTGCTCGGGCTGGCTATCGCGCGCTGGCTCTACGAGCGCTTCCCGGCTGAGCCCGAGGGCAAATTGTCGCGGCGCTTCAACGTATTGGTCGCGCGCGAGACGTGCGGCGAGATCGGCCGCGCGATCGGCCTTCCGGCGCACATCCGGCTGGGCAAGCAAGCGCGCGACGACCGCGCCAACATGAGCGACAATGTCATCGGCGACGTCGTCGAGGCCCTCCTCGGCGCGGTCCATCTCGACCTTGGCGGGGACGCCGCGGATGCCTTCGTGCGGCGTCACTGGGGACCATTCCTCGACGGCCAGCGTGGCGCGCCGGTCCATCCCAAGTCGGGCTTGCAGGAAGTCGCCGCCGCGCGCGGGCTCGGCACGCCGCTCTACGAACTCATCGGCCGCTCGGGCGTTCACCACGCGCCGATATTCCGGGTCAAAGTGTCGGTCGCGCGCGGCGGCGAGGCCGAGGCCGAAGGGACCAGCAAGCAGGAAGCCGAAACCGCGGCCGCCGCTCTCCTTCTCGAAAAGATGCAGAAATGATCCAGAAATGCGGCCTCGTCGCGGTGCTCGGCGCGCCCAATGCGGGCAAGTCGACCCTCGTCAATGCACTCGTCGGGGAGAAGGTGGCGATCGTCAGCCCCAAGGCGCAGACCACCCGCGTCCGGCTGATGGGGATCGCCATCGAGGGCGAGGCCCAGCTGCTGCTGGTCGACACGCCCGGCATTTTCGAGCCCCACCGGCGGCTCGACCGGGCGATGGTCGCGGCGGCCTGGGAGGGGGCCGAGAGCGCCGACCGGACGCTGCTGGTGGTCGATGCGGCGGCCAAGCTCGGCGCCCGCGTGGAGAATGTCCTCAAGGGAATCGAGGGCCGGCCGGAGCCGCTGATCCTCGTCCTCAACAAGGTCGACCTCGCCAAGAAGGACGATTTGCTCGTCCGTGCGCAGGAACTGTCGAACCGGCTCAATCCCGAAGCGGTGTTCATGATCGCCGCTTCGACCGGAGACGGCGTCGCAGACCTCAAGAAATATCTGGCGGCGGCGATGCCCGAGGGGCCGTGGCACTTCCCCGGCGACCAATTGTCCGATTCGACCGACCGCATGGCCGCCGCCGAAATCACCCGCGAACAGCTTTACCTCCAGCTTCACGCCGAACTGCCCTATTCGAGCGCGGTCGAGACCGAGAAATGGGAGGACCGCAAGGACGGCTCGACCGTCATCCACCAGCAGATCCTCGTCGAGCGCGAAAGCCAGCGCGCGATCGTGCTCGGCAAGGGCGGCGCGCAGTTGAAGAAGATCGGCCAGACCGCGCGTGAAGCGATCGCCGACCATCTCGGACGCAAGGTCCACCTGTTCCTGCACGTCAAGGTCAACCCGGCGTGGGACGAGGACCGGACGCTGTACAAGGACATCGGGCTAGAGTGGAGCGAGTAGCGCCCCGACCCATTTGGGCACTTCGTCCCCTGCCCGCCCGATCCGCACCTCGTCGAAGAAAATGCTTCCCTGGCTCGGCTCGAGATTGATCTCGACCGTGTGCGCGCCGCAATATTTGGCGGTCTGGACGAAGCCCGCGGCGGGATAAACCGCGCCGGACGTGCCGATCGACACGAACAGGTCGGCCGCGCGCAAGGCCTGTTCGATCCGCTCCATCTCGTAGGGCATTTCGCCGAACCAGACGATGTCGGGGCGAACCGCG
>JALYIX010000022.1 GCA_030775565.1 Pseudomonadota bacterium
CGGCGGCACAAGCGTTGCGGGCAAGATCGAAGCGCGACTCCGCAAGCCCTGGCGTCTTGCCGCATTGCGGCGCGCGCTGATCGAGACTGCCGACCGCCACGGCGCAAATCTCGTCCTGGCGGTGAAGGGCCTCGGACTCGACCCTGCCACGCTCGCGACGCTCAAGCGGAACGGCGTGAAATGCGCCAATTATTATCCGGATTCGCAATTCGACAGTCTGCCGCTGGCGTTCCTGGCGCATTACGACCTCGTTGTTACGACCAAGTCGTTCGAGATTGCTCCGTTGCAGACCGTGCTGCCCGCAGAGCGGGTAGCCTTCGTCCACCATGGCTACACCCCCGAAGTCCACCGCCGGCTTCCGCGTCCCGCCGAACAGGACATTGACGTTCTCCACATCGGCAATGCCGCGCCGGAAAAAGCGACCATGCTGGTCGCGCTCGCGTCGGCCATGCCCGACCTCAACCTCCGCGTCATCGGCGCGCGTTGGGCGGACTATGCGAGGGGTACTCCCCTCGAGAGGGCAGTGGCCGGGATCCAGCTCACCGCGGATTATTATGCCGCCGAGATCGCGCGCGCCAAGATCACGCTTGGCGTGCACATGGGCAAAGTCTCTCCGACCAGCTATCGCGACCTCGTCTCGACCCGCAGCTTCGAGATCCCGGCCTGCGGTGGGTTCATGCTGCACGTCGACAATGACGAGATCCGGTCGCTCTACGACGTCCCCTCCGAGATCGACACCTTCACCGATCCCGCCGACCTCGTCGCCAAGATCCGCTATTGGCTGGCGCACCCCGCGGAACGGGACGCCGTCGCCGCCCGCGGTCATGCCCGCGCCGTGCCGGCCTACAGCTACACCGAGCGCGGGCTGGAACTTGCCGCGCTGATCGAACGCAAGCTGGGCTTCGTCGCCCGCTAGTGAAGCGTCCCGACGACCTCGTCGCTGCTCAGCGTCGCGATCACCCGTTCGATCTGGCGCCAGTGGCAGAAGCGCTGGACGTTGCCCGCGTCGCGGCTGGCATGCGCGCGCGCGGCGGCCTCGAACCCGGCGTCGTCGCCATAGGTCGCGATCAATCCGGCAGCATCGTCAAGCGCCGCGCGGCCGGAAATAAAGGGTGCGTCCATGCCCGCCGCCTTAACCGCCGACCCCTTTCCGGAGCGCGCACGAGCATCGTTAGCCGGCGGTCAACCATGTTGCGCGGGTAGCGCGCGGCCCCCGCTTCTGCCACAGGCGCCGCATGAAAACTCCCTCGACCAACGCCGGCGGCCTGTTCCTGATGCTCGCGATTCTCGGCGGCTCGCTGTGGGGCGTCGCCACCGGCCAGGTGATGCTCGGCGTGCTCAGCGGCACCGGCGCGGGGATTGCACTCGCCCTCCTGGTGTGGCTCATCGACTGGCGCCGGACGAAGCCCGACTAGCCCCTACAGCGGGATATTGTCGTGCTTCTTCCATGGGTTCTCGAGGCTCTTGTGGCGCAGCTTGCGTAACCCCAGCGCCACCCGCCGCCGCGTTGAATGCGGCATGATCACCTCGTCGATAAAGCCCTTGCTCGCCGCCACGAACGGGTTGGCGAAGCGCTCCTCATATTCGCGCGTATGCTCGGCGATTTCCTCCGGCGTCTTGCCGCGGAAGATGATCTCGACCGCGCCCTTGGCCCCCATCACCGCGATCTCGGCGGTCGGCCAGGCATAGTTCAAGTCGCCGCGCAGGTGCTTCGACGCCATGACGTCATAGGCCCCGCCATAGGCCTTGCGCGTGATCACCGTGATCTTGGGCACCGTCGCTTCGGCGTAGGCGAACAGCAGTTTCGCGCCATGCTTGATGATCCCGTTATGCTCCTGTGCGACCCCCGGGAGGAACCCCGGCACGTCGACAAAGGTCAGGATCGGAATGTCGAACGCATCGCAGAAGCGAACGAACCGCGCCGCCTTCTTCGATGAATTGATATCGAGGCACCCCGCCAGCACCATCGGCTGGTTGGCGACCACGCCGACCGTGCGCCCCTCGATCCGGCAGAAGCCGATGATGATGTTGCCGGCGTGCTTGGGCTGCAATTCGAAGAAATCGCCCTCGTCGGCGACCTTCCGAATGAGCTCGTGCATGTCGTAGGGGGTCGCGGCCGAGGGCGGGACGAGCGTGTCGAGGCTGTCCTCCTTGCGGTCCCACGGATCGTCGGTCGGCCGCTCGGGCACGTCGTGACGGTTCGACAGCGGCAGGAAACCGAAGAAATCGCGCGTCGCGAGCAGCGCGTCGATGTCATTCTCGAAGGCGACATCGGCCACGCCCGACTTCTGCGTATGCGTGATCGCCCCGCCAAGTTCCTCCTGCGTGACGACCTCGTTGGTGACGGTCTTCACCACGTCGGGGCCGGTGACGAACATGTAGGACGAATCCTTCACCATGAAGATGAAGTCGGTCATCGCCGGCGAGTAGACCGCCCCGCCCGCGCACGGCCCCATGATCAGCGAAAGCTGCGGCACGACCCCGCTGGCCAGCACGTTGCGCTGGAACACCTCGGCGTAGCCGCCAAGACTGGCAACTCCCTCCTGGATCCGCGCCCCGCCGCTGTCGTTGAGGCCGATCACCGGCGCCCCGACCTTCAATGCGGCATCCATGATCTTGCAGATCTTCTGCGCGTGCCGTTCGCTGAGCGATCCGCCGAACACGGTGAAATCCTGCGCGAAGACATAGACCAGCCGGCCGTTGATCGTCCCCGACCCGGTGACCACCCCGTCGCCCGGATACTTCTGCGCGTCCATCCCGAAGTCGGCGCAATTATGCTCGACGAACATGTCGACTTCCTCGAACGACCCCTGGTCGAGCAGGACGGTCAGCCGTTCGCGCGCGGTCAGCCGGCCCTTTGCATGTTGCGCTGCAATACGCTTTTCACCGCCGCCAAGCCTCGCTTCGGCGCGTCGCGTTTCCAGTTCGTCGATCGTCGTCGCCATGATTCCGTCCTCGTCCCTCTCCAATCGTCTGTTCCACGCTCCCGGGCGCCCGTCAAATAATCGCACAAATGCGGTTCTTCTCGCATCTGCAGCACAAACTGACCAACCTGCGTCATGGTTACGGAACCCGCTTCGGCAATCCGCCGTTGTGCAGGGGTAACGATTTAACTTGGAGCTAGCGTATGTTCACGGGGTTCGGCGGGTCGGTCGGTTCTGGCGGAGAGGCGCAGCGCCCGACCGATGCACCCCCCACCCTGCTCTGCTTCTCGCACTTGCGGTGGGAATTTGTCGTCCAGCGCCCCCAGCATCTGATGAACCGCTTCGCCCGGACGGCGCCGGTCGTCATCTGGGAAGAGCCGATCGATGCCGAGGAGGGCGCAAGCCCCTCGCTCCACATCCGCCCCACCGCCGACAATCCGCGCGTGACGCTGATCACCCCGCGCCTGCCCCAGGGCGGCTCGGAGGAGCAACGCGACGCGACGCTCAAGGCGCTGCTCGACGGTTATCTTGCCGGCGTACCGGGCGATCTCGTCGCCTGGTATTATACGCCGATGATGCTGCCCTTCTCGCGGCACCTGACCCCCGTCTGCACCGTCTATGACGCGATGGACGAACTGGCCAATTTCCGCTTTGCCCCGCCAATGCTGCTCGAGCTCGAGCGCGAGCTGCTCGAACGGTCGGACGTGGTCTTCACCGGCGGTTATTCGCTCTACGAATCCAAGAAGCAGAAGCACGGCAACGTTCACCCCTTCCCGTCGTCGGTCGACCGCGCCCATTTCGCCAAGGCGCGCGGGACCGTCAGCGAACCCGCCGACCAGGCCGCGATCGCCCGTCCCCGCCTCGGCTTCTACGGCGTCATCGACGAACGCATCGACCTCGAACTGATCGCCGCGGTCGCCGACGCGCGCCCCGACTGGCAGCTCATCATGGTCGGCCCGGTCGTGAAGATTTCCGAAGAGGAACTCCCCCGCCGCGCGAACATCCACTGGCTGGGTGGTCGCTCCTATGACGAGCTTCCCGCCTATCTCAGCGGCTGGGACGTCGCCCTGATGCCGTTTGCGATCAATGCCGCGACGCGCTTCATCTCGCCGACCAAGACCCCCGAATATCTCGCCGCCGGGGTGCCCGTCGTCTCGACCCCGATCCGCGACGTCAAGCGCCACTATGAGCGCGTCGCCGGGGTCCGCATCGCCGGCACCGCCGACCAGTTCATCGCCGGCTGCGAAGCCCAGCTCGCGTTGCGCGCGTCGGGCGACCGCTGGCTGGCGGAAGTCGACGGGCTGCTCTCGACGATGAGCTGGGACATCACCCAGGCGCGCATGGCCGCGCTGATCGACGAGGTCATCGCCGACGCCGACGATGCGCCCGAAAAACCCGCCATTGGCGGCAGCTCGACCAGCATCGCCCACCTCGCCACAAGCCGCAAATATGACTATCTCATCGTCGGCTGCGGGTTCGCCGGTTCGGTCCTCGCCGAGCGCCTCGCCAACCAGCACGGCGCGCGCATCCTGATG
>JALYIX010000023.1 GCA_030775565.1 Pseudomonadota bacterium
ATAAGCAGCGGCGGATCGGTCGGTCAGCTGCCCCGATAGCGCTGCCCGGTCGCCGCGGTCGAGCCCGAGTGACGTCGCCGTTTCGGGGTTTTTCGCGACGATGTTGTTGGCAATGCTGTCGAGCACCGGGCGCAGCGCGCCGCTCGGAGCCATGCTCGCTGCGCCCGTTGCCGCGAAAGCCCAACGCGGTACCGCCAGCAGAGCACCGGCGATTGCGGTCTGGGTCATGACTTCGCGGCGGTTATGCATCGATGGCTCCTGCTGTGAAGCCCGATGGTAGGCGGCGGCTTTTGTTACGGCAAGCCGGGGCCGATTACGGTTACGCCGCGACCGCGACCCGGCTCAGCGCGCACATGCTCCAGATTTCGGACAGTGCGGTGACGAGCTTGTCGATGTCGTCGTCGGAGTGAACCGGCGACGGGGTGATGCGCAGTCGCTCGGTCCCCTTGGGGACGGTCGGGTAGTTGATCGGCTGGACGTAGATGCCGTGGTGGTCGAGCAGCCAGTCGCTGATCATCTTGGCCTTCTTGGCGTCGCCGACCATCACCGGGATGATGTGGCTCGGGTTGTCCTGCAGCGGGATGCCGATGGCGTTGAGCCGGCGGCGGACCTTGGCGACGCGCTCCTGGTGGCGGGTACGCTCGGATGTGCTGGCCTTCAGGTGGCGGACGCTGGCCGCCGCCCCCGCGGCGATCGCGGGGGGGATCGCGGTGGTGAAGATGAAGCCGCTGGCGAAGCTGCGGACGAAGTCGACCATCGCGGTGGAACCGGCGATGTAGCCGCCCATGACGCCGAACGCCTTGCCGAGCGTGCCCTCGATGACGGTGATGCGGTCCATCAGCCCTTCGCGCTCGGCGACGCCGCCGCCGCGCGGGCCGTACAGCCCGACCGCATGGACCTCGTCGATGTAGCTCATCGCATTGTGACGTTCGCAGACGTCGAGGATCTCGGCGATCGGCGCGATGTCGCCGTCCATCGAATAGACGCTCTCGAACGCCACCAGCTTGGGGCGGCTAGGATCGAGCGTGGCGAGCTTGCGGTCGAGGTCGGCGGGGTCGCTGTGCTTCCACACCATGCGGTCGGCACGGCTGTGGCGGATGCCCTCGATCATCGAGGCGTGGTTCAAGGCATCCGACAGCACAATGCAGTCGGGCAGCCGCGCCGCGATCGTGCCCAGCGCCGCCCAGTTCGAGACATAGCCGCTCGTGAAGATCAGCGCGGCCTGCTTGTGGTGCAGGTCCGCCAGCTCGGCCTCGAGCAGCACATGGTGGTGATTGGTACCCGAGATGTTGCGCGTGCCGCCCGCGCCGGCGCCGCAGCTGTCCAATGCGTCGTGCATCGCGCCGATCACATCCGGATGCTGGCCCATGCCGAGATAATCATTCGAGCACCACACCGTGACCTCGTGCCGCTCGCCCCCCGCGTGCCGCACCGCCCGCGGAAAACTGCCCTGGCACCGCTCGAGATCGGCAAACACCCGGTAATTACCCGCATCGTGCAATCCGTCGAGCTGAGCCTGAAACAGCGCGTCGTAGTTCATCGCCCGTCGACTTTCCAATCGTGCACTTTCCGTAGCCATGCATGAGCGAAAGTAGCTGTCGCGGCAAGCGCAAACAACCGCCTGTTAAGGATCGCTTTGTCGCGTCTGGGCCGAGATGAGACTGGAGCGGGCGAAGGGAATCGAACCCTCGTCGTAAGCTTGGGAAGCTTCTGCTCTGCCATTGA
Organism: Pseudomonadota bacterium; assembly: GCA_030775565.1. Taxonomy (GTDB): domain Bacteria; phylum Pseudomonadota; class Alphaproteobacteria; order Sphingomonadales; family Sphingomonadaceae; genus Sphingomicrobium. The sequence goes on from JALYIX010000023.1 coordinate 1,726, forward strand.
GCTACGCCCGCACGTGCCGCCCGTCGATGCCATAGCCGGGCAGGGCGGGTCAACTGCTGTCGGACAGGGGTGGTCCGCGGAAGGCATCGCGCTGGCTGACGGGCGCGAGCCGGACCGGGCGGCCCGACTTCGCCGACGCGTAGATCGCCTCCATGATCAGGTGGTCCTGCAGCCCTTCCTCGCCGGGGGTTCGCGGTACCCGCCCGCTGCGGACGCAGTCGGCGAAGTGATCGAGTTCGAGCGCGAACTGGTTCTTCGCCGGGATCGTCCGCTCGGCGACCTGGTCCTTGCCCGCCACCAGTTCGGCGACCCGCAGCCGCTGGCCTTCGTACGAGAAGGCGTTCTCCATCTCGAGCCACGCGCTGGTTCCCATCAGCTTCAGCCGCCGCAGCTCGTGCGTACCGTAGCTGGTCAGGCAGTTGGCGATCGCCCCCGACGGAAAGCGCAGCGTGAAGCTGACATTGTCCTCGACCTCGGTGAAGCGCGGGTCGCCGGGCGGGCTCCAGATCATCGCCGACACCTCCGAGGGTTCCTCGCCGAGGATGGCGCGCGCGGTATTCAGGCAGTACAGCCCGACGTCGGGCAGCGAGCCGCCGCCCGCCAGCGCGCGCTTCTGCCGCCACTGGGTGGGGTCGCCCTGGTTCTGGTTGTTGATCAGGTCCATCAGCACGACGGTGCCGAGCTTGCCGCCGCGTGCCATTTTGATCGCCTCGCGGGCATGCGGCTGATACTGCATGCGGTAGGCGATCATCAGCTTGACGTTCGCCGCCCTGGTCGCGGCGATCATGTCGCGGCACTCGCGCGGCGAGGTCGCCATCGGCTTTTCACACAGCACATGCTTGCCGGCCGCCGCGGCGGCGAGGACGTCGCGGCGGTGCAGCGCGTTTGGTGTGACCACGTAAACCGCCTGTACCGCCGCATTCTCTCTCAGGCGCGCCATGTCGTCGTAGCTGTAGCAACTGCCGGGATCGATGCCGTATTGCCGCGCGACGGCGGCCAGCTTGTCGGGGGTGCCGCTGACCAGCGCTACCGGCTTCGCCAGCTTCGATTGGGCGAAGGCCGGCAGGATGTTCTCGAGCGCCAGCTTGCCCAGCCCGACCACGGCGAAGCCGACGCGGGTGTCGCGCGGCTGCGGGTTCGGCGGCGGCTGCGGCTGCGTTTCGGTCGCGGCACTGGTCGGCGGGAAGCTCACCTTGCCACCGGCGACCAAGCCGGTGTCGACCGGCTGCGGCGAGGCGGCGGCAGCGGACGCCATCGCCGCAGCCCCGAGCCCGACCGCGCCCGCGCTGGCGATG
>JALYIX010000024.1 GCA_030775565.1 Pseudomonadota bacterium
CCTTGACCATCTTCTCGATGTCTTCGTCCTTGAGCCCGCCCGACGCCTGGATGCGGATTTGCTGCTCCTTGCCGGTGCCCTTGTCCTTGGCCGAGACGTTGACGATGCCGTTGGCGTCGATGTCGAAGGTGACCTCGATCTGCGGCACGCCGCGCGGCGCGGGCGGGATGCCGACGAGGTCGAACTGGCCGAGCACCTTGTTGTCCGCCGCCATTTCGCGCTCGCCCTGGAAAACGCGGATGGTGACGGCGTTCTGATTGTCGTCGGCGGTCGAGAAGGTCTGCGACTTCTTCGTCGGGATCGTCGTATTGCGATCGATCATCCGCGTGAACACCCCGCCCAGCGTCTCGATGCCGAGGGACAGCGGCGTGACGTCGAGGAGCAGGACATCCTTGACGTCGCCCTGAAGCACGCCCGCCTGGATCGCCGCGCCCATCGCGACGACTTCGTCGGGATTGACCCCGGTGTGCGGCTCCTTGTTGAAGAACTCCTTCACGACTTCACGAACGCGCGGCATGCGCGTCATGCCGCCGACCAGCACGACCTCGTCGATCGCCTTGGCGTCGATCCCGGCATCCTTGATCGCCTTGCGGCACGGCTCCAGCGTGCGGTTGATGAGGTCGGCGACGAGCTTCTCGAGGTCGGCGCGGGTGATCGTCTCGACGAGGTGGAGCGGGGTGGTCTGGCCACCCTCCATCCGCGCGGTGATGAACGGCTGGTTGATCTCGGTCGTCTGCGCCGAGGACAGCTCGATCTTCGCCTTCTCGGCAGCTTCCTTCAATCGCTGCAGCGCAAGCCGGTCGGTCTTGAGGTCGATACCTTCCTTGGCCTTGAACTTGTCGGCCAGGAACTCGACGATTTTCGCGTCGAAGTCCTCGCCGCCGAGGAAGGTGTCGCCGTTGGTCGACTTCACTTCGAACACGCCGTCGCCGATCTCGAGGATCGAGACGTCGAAAGTGCCGCCGCCAAGATCATAGACCGCGATCGTCTTGCCGTCGTTCTTGTCGAGGCCATAGGCGAGCGCCGCGGCGGTCGGCTCGTTGATGATGCGCAGCACTTCGAGGCCCGCGATCTGGCCAGCGTCCTTCGTCGCCTGACGCTGCGCGTCGTTGAAGTAGGCGGGGACGGTGATCACCGCCTGCGTGACGGTCTCGCCGAGATAGGCCTCGGCGGTTTCCTTCATTTTCTGAAGCGTGAAGGCGGATACCTGCGAGGGCGAATATTCCTTGCCGCCGGCACCCACCCAGGCGTCGCCATTGGTTCCCTTGACAATCTTGTAGGGCACCAGCTCGGTGTCCTTCTTGGTGATCGGGTCGTCGAACCGGCGGCCGATCAGGCGCTTGACCGCGAAGATCGTATTGTCGGGATTGGTCACCGCCTGGCGCTTGGCCGGCTGGCCGATGAGCCGCTCGCCGTCCTTGGTGAAGGCGACCACCGACGGGGTCGTGCGCGCGCCTTCCGAATTCTCGATGACCTTGGGCTTGCCACCTTCCATCACGGCGACGCAGCTGTTGGTCGTACCCAGATCGATCCCGATCACTTTTGCCATGCTTTAGTTCCTCTTTACCCCTGCGGGCCGCCCCCCGGGCAACCCGACGAATTCCATTACGAAGGCGATATAGGGGGCCTCAGGCGACCGACAAGGTTTTGGTCGAGATGCCCGGCTAGAGCATCGCCATCCCGCCGTTGACGTGCAGCGTCTGCCCTGTGACGTAACCCGCCTCGCGGCTCGCCAGATAGACCACGGCGGCGCCGATATCCTCGCCCGAGCCCATCGCGCCGGTCGGGATTTTCCCAAGGATCGCGGCCTTTTGCGCGTCGTTGAGCGCATCGGTCATGGCCGAAGTCATGAACCCCGGCGCGACGCAGTTGACGGTGATCCCGCGGCTGGCAAGCTCCTGCGCGACCGACTTGGTCATGCCCTCGAGCCCGGCCTTGGACGCGACATAGTTGGCCTGGCCGGGATTGCCTGTCGTGCCGACCACCGAGGTCACGCTGACGATCCGCCCGAACCGCGCCTTCATCATCGGCCGCGCGGCCGCGCGCATCAGGCGAAAGGCGGCGTTCAAGTTGATCGCGATGACTTCGTCGAACTCGTCATCCTTCATTCGCATGAGGAGATTGTCGCGCGTCACCCCGGCATTGTTGACGAGGATGTCGAGCTTGCCGAGCGCTTCGACGGCCGACGGCACCAGCGCATCGACCGCCGCGCCGTCGGAAAGATTGCACGGCAAGGCGACATGGTCGCCGCCAAGGGTGTCGCGGAAAGAGGCAAGCTTCTCGCCATTGCTCCCCGACACCGCCAACCGAGCCCCCTGCCCTGCGAGCGCCTTGGCAATCGCCGATCCAAGGCCCCCGGAGGCACCGGTCACGAGCGCGGTCATTCCCGTAAGATCGAACATCATGCGATCTCCTTTGCCAGTGCTTCGATGTCCTCGATCGTGACGACGCTCGTCACCCGTGCGTCAGGCGCGATGCGCTTGACCATCGGTCCGACCACCTTGCCGCCCAGTTCGACATACTCCTCGATCCCCGCTGCGGCCATGTTGGCGATCGTCTCGCGCCAGCGGACCATGGCGGTGACTTGCGTCACCAGATTGGCGCGCAGATGATCGGGGTCGCTCTCCGGCGCGGCGCTGACGTTGCAATAGATCGGTACCGCCGGGCGCGCGATCGTCGTCGCCGCCAGCGCCGTCTCCATCGCCTCGGCGGCAGGCTGCATCAGCGAGCAATGGAACGGCGCCGACACGGGCAGCTGGATCGCCCGCTTGGCGCCCATTTCCTTGGCCAACTCGATCGCCCGCATGATCGCCTTGAACGACCCTGAAATGACGACCTGGCCCGGGTCATTGTCGTTGGCGACCTCGCACACCTCACCCTGCGCCGCCGCCTCGGCGATCCGTCGGGCCAGTTCGAGATCGGTACCGAGCAGCGCCGCCATCGCCCCCTCGCCGACCGGCACCGCCGCCTGCATCGCGAGCCCGCGCGTCCGCAGCAGCGTCGCCGTCGTCGCCAGGTCGAACGACCCCGCCGCGCACAGCGCCGAATATTCGCCAAGGCTATGCCCCGCCGCGACCTGCGCGACCTTGCCAAGCTCGACCCCGCAATCCCTGGTCAGCACGGTGAACACCGCCAGCGCGTTGGCCATGATCGCCGGCTGGGCGTTCTCGGTCAGCTTGAGTTCGTCCTCGGGCCCATCGCGCATCAGCCGCGCGAGATTCTGGCCGAGCGCCTCGTCGACCTGGTCGAACACGTCGCGCGCCGAACGGCTCGCCTGGCCGAGCGCCGCGCCCATGCCGACCGCCTGGCTGCCCTGCCCCGGGAATAGAAATGCGCGCATCGTAATCCTTGCCAGACTGTGCTTAGTTTCGCCGCGACTAGTGCGCGTGGGTGACGATGCCAAGCCTGTGGGGAAGCGCATGACCGACACGATCCCCGAAAAGCCGATGATGGGCTTCTGGATGACGAGCGGCCTGGTCGTGGGCACGATCATCGGCGCGGGGATCTTCATGCTGCCGGTCAGCCTGTCGCCGCTCGGCCGCAACGCGCTGATCGGATGGGTGGTGAGCGGCGTCGGCGTGCTGTGCATCGCCTACGCGCTCGCCATCCTGTCCCGGCTCGGCGGCAGCGGCATTCAGGCCAATGTCGAGAAGGAGTTCGGGCCGACGGTCGGCTTCATCGTCGCCTGGTCCTTCTGGGTGTCCAACTGGACCGCCCAGGCATCGGTCGCGATCGGGATCGTGTCGGCGCTGTCGTTCATCGGCTCGGCGTTCGGCGGGCAGGAGATGATCGTCCCCCTCGCCATTATCAGCGTCATCGTCATTACCGTGATCAACGCGATGGGCGTCCGGGCCTCCGGGCGCTTCTCGCTCATCACCGTCGCGATCAAGCTGATCCCCTTGCTCGCGGTGATCTGGCTATTCGCGGCGCGGGCCGCGAGCGGTGAAGCCTTTGAGCCGCTGCCCCCGATGCCGGTCAATTTCGCCAACATCGCCACCGCTACCGCGCTGACCTTTTTCGCCTTGACCGGGTTCGAGGCAGCAACCGCCCCGGTCGGCAAGGTGCGCGACCCCGCGCGAACCATCCCGCGCGCCCTGCTTGGCGGCACTGCCTTCGTCGTCCTGCTCTACCTCGCCGCCGGTGCCAGTATTCAGCTGCTCCTGCCCGCCGGCCTCGTTGCAACCTCGCTCGTGCCTTTCGAGGACGCACTGGCCTCGCAGTGGGGCCATGGGGCGGCCGTGATGGCCGCGCTGGCGATTGCCGTGTCCGCCATCGGTCGCCTCAACGGGCTGGTGCTCGGCACTGGAGAACTCGGCTTTGCCATGGCGCTGCGCGGCGACCTGCCCGCGGGCATGGCAAGGACGCGGGGTCCCGACACGCCGGTCATGGCGCAGGTGACCGGCTCAGCGCTGACGATCTTGTTGCTGCTCGCCAACAGCAGCCGCGCGACCGCTAGCCTCTTCACGTTCATCATCCTGCTGTCGACTGCGGCGGTGATCATCGTCTATCTCGTCGGCGCGCTGGCGGCGTGGCGGCTCCAGTCCGCGCGCGGCCCTCGGCTGATCATCGCCGTCGGGATCCTGTTTGTCGCCTTCGCCATCTATGGCACCGGGCTCGAAGCCGATCTGTGGTACCTCGTGCTGCTCGCGATCGGTTTCGCCGTCCGCGCGGTCGTGCGCCGGGTCAGTGCGCGACCTGGTCGAGCGGCGGGTGCGGCAGCCGCGCTTCCGGAATCAATCGCCTGAGCTTCTGCGCGAAGCTGCGCAGGCAGACTTCCGACGTGCCGAGCGGGCCGGCGATGTAGGAAGGACTGCCCATCCCGGCCTGGACCCGCGCGATCAACGCGGTGTCCTCGTGGTTGACCCGCCGATTGATCCGCCAGTTGAGATAGCGCGCCGCGGTCATCTCACGCCGCGAGTCCGGGAGAGCGTAGCTGATCTCGCGGATCACCGTCTGCGTCGCCGACACCGGCAGGAACTGCATGAAATCGACCTGGTCGGGGTAGATGTCGAAGGCCACATTGGGGAACAGCTTGTAATAGAGCCACTTGCGGCGGTGGCTTGCGGGAAGGTGCGCAGCCTCGGGCAGGAAGTGCTGGTAGGCGCGTTCGGACGGGTTGGCGCTCGGCGCCTCGACCAGGTCGCCCTCCATCCGGTCGACACACTCCCCCGCCTCGACCCGATAGCCGCGCCCGAACAGGCGGGTCAGCCCGGGGTGCCCGACCGGAATGTGCAGCCCGTCGGAATAATTGTCGGCGATCGTCTTCCAGTTGAGGTCGCGCGGGCGAAGGGTCAGGCGGCCGATCGGGCGTAGCTCCTCGAACCGGTAGGGCGCGACCTCGGCCTCATAGGGCGCCATCATCTCGGCCACCGACGGCGCGCCCGGCTCGAGCGTGACGAACAGGAACCCGCGCCACTCCTCGAGCGCGACCGGGACCAATCCGAGCGCCGTGGGATCGAGCCCCGGATATTCATTGCGCTGCGGCACCCCGATCAGCCGGCCATCGCGGCCATAGGTCCAGGCATGATAGGGGCAGGTGAGCCGCGCCGCGCACCCGGCTTCGCCATCAACGAGCCGCGACCCGCGATGGCGGCAGACATTGGCGAACGCCCGCGCGCGGCCATCGTCGCCGCGAATGACGATGACGCTCTCACCCAGATAGTCGAGCGTTCGCCACTCGCCGGCCGCCCCGATCTCGCTCACATGGCACACCGGCTGCGGCGCGGCGCGGAGGAAGGCGCGCTGTTCCGCGGCGAAAAACGCGGCATCATGATAAAGCCAGCCAGGCAGGCTCACGCCATCGAGCGGATCCGGAGCAGGTCGAAGCTGGGTTGCCATGACGCCTTATCGGGCGGCGGCACGGACATCGCAATCCCACGCCGCGACCTGGGGATTGGCCGCCCCTGTATCAATCGGCGTAGCGCGTCCGCCCGCGGTGCGGAGGATGGTCGACGGATCGAGATTGCCGCGCCGGACGCCAACGACATGACATTGTTCGCGAAAAAGGCGCTGTGCCGCCGCCGGGGCGAGATGGCGCCCCTTGAACAAGCCGACTGCCCATCGTTCGTGCTCTGCGCTCGGGTCGGTGACCACGACGATCCGACGCCCGGCGTCCGGCAAATAATGGCCGAGCGCCAGCGCGACCGCGTCGTCGGCCACGAATATGTCGTGAGCACCGCCCCTACCGTCCACTGCGCGCGCGCTCGCGGCCCATTGCTCGGTCTCGCCATAGGGCAACCATGAAGCAAGCCCGACGACACTGAGCGCGAGCAACACGCCGCCGGACAGCAATGTCGTCCGCCTTTCTGCCAGCGACACCACGCCGGCGGTGAGCAGCGCGATGAGCGGTCCGGTCACCCAGAACAGCGTTCGGGGAAGGAACATCGCCGTCTGCTGGCTGACGAGATACAGCAGCAGCGGTGCGCCAAGCGCCAGCATGGCAAGCAGAGTTACCTCGGGACGCGGTCGAGCAAGCGAAAAAAGGACCACGCCCCCCACGATCGCACACAGCATCCCGCTTCCGCCGAGCGTATCGCTGCGCAGGTACATCGGCACGAACACGTCGCTCGTCATGCGCCACGCATCGGCCACGGAGGGCACGGTGATCCAGCCGAAGTTGTGCGGCTGCGCAAGCTGGCGAAACGTCATCCAGATCCACCAACCGGCAATCGCGGCAAGGGCCATGTTCGCGACCAACCAAGCGCCGAGCGCGGGACGATCGCGGCGCAACAGCGCGACCATCGTCAGATTAGCCAGCCCGATGAACAGCAACAGGGTCGTATGCGAATAAACCGCGACCGCCGCCCCTGCCAGATACAGCAATAACCAGCGGTGCCGCCGCTCCTGGAGGAAGCGGACCATCGCGAAACAGGCGAACATCACACCGCCATGCGCCAGGCCGTAGCCGCGCAGTTGCAGGCTGTAATCGACATGGATCGCCGACAACGCCAGCAGCGCGGCGGCGAGAAGGCCCGCGCGCGCTCCGCCGATTGCGCGCCCGAGCAGGAACATGCCCCACACCCCGACGAGCCCGATCGCAATTGGCAGGAGGCGCGCGACCGCGTCCGAGGTCCCCACGATGGCCTGCCACCCCTTGAGCAACGTGTAGAACAGCGGCGGGTTGGTCTCGCGCAGCATCCACTCGCCCCACAGGTGCGACAGCGGCTGCCGCGCAAAGGCCAGCGACGCGCTCTCGTCGAGCCA
>JALYIX010000025.1 GCA_030775565.1 Pseudomonadota bacterium
GGTTGGCCGCGACCGGGCGGCTGGCGGTGGCAATGAGGCGGACGTCGACCGAGGTTGAGCCGTTGCAGCCGACCGGCCGCACCTCGCCGGTGGCCAGCACGCGGTCGAGCGCGACCTGGGTCGCTTCGGGCAATTCGCCGATCTCGTCGAGCAGCAAGGTGCCGCCGTCGGCCTCGACCATCTTGCCGACCTTCTCCCCGAAGGCACCGGGGAAGGCGCCCGCGACATGGCCGAACAATTCGCTGTCGATGATGTTGGCGGCGACGGACTTGCAGTCGAGCGTGACGAGGTTCGAGCGGGCGCGGAGCGAGGCGCCATGGATCGCCCGGGCGAAGGTTTCCTTGCCGCTGCCCGGCTCGCCGATGATGAGGATCGGCAGGCGGTTGCGCGCGGCCTTGGCAGCGACGGCGAGCGCGGCGCGAAAGTCGGGCGCAGCGCCGACCAGTTCCTCGAGGCTCAGGGGATCGGCGAGTTTCTCCGACAGCGGCGCCAGCTCGCCCGCGGCGCGGCGGCGGTCGGCGTTGACGCTCAAGGCCTCGAGCAATCGCTCGGGCGCGACTGGCTTGATCAGATAATCGGATGCCCCGGCGCGCATCGCGCACAACGCCGCCTCGCGCTCGTCGTTGCTGGCGAGGACGAGGACGGGAAGCCCGGCGCGCTGGCCATGAAGCGCACGGATCAGCGCCGGCCCCCCCTCGGCGTCCCAGGTCGAAAGCAGGGCGGCGCGGACTTCGCGGCCGTGCGGGCCCTGGAGCAAGGCTACGGCGGTCTCGGTATCGGCGGCGGCGACGACGCTCCAGCCCGAGCGCGCGGCGATCGCCGAGACGAGGCGGCGCTCGCCCGCGTCGGCATCGACCAGCAGTAGCGAGCGGTGGGACTCGTCGCGCATGAAACCTCCGGATGAGCCTCGGGCCTAACAGCGACAAGTAAAGGTCGACTTAAAAGCGCTTGGGTGCGGGCAGGGGGCTTGTTATGGCCGCGTGACGCAGTCGACGGACAAGGGAGTGGTCTGATGGTCGCCAACGGCATCGAGCAGAACGACACGAGCGGCATGGACTTGCCGGCGCACGAACGGAACTACGAGGGCTTCCTCAAGGTGCTCAAGCGCTCGACGATCGCGGTCGCGATCATCGCCGCCATCGTCATCTACATCATTGCGTCCTAGCCGGTGAAGATCGCCGTCCTCAAGGAAGCCGCGAGCGAAGCGCGGGTCGCCGCCATCCCCGAGACGGTGAAGAAGTTCATCGCGCTCGGCGCCAGCGTCGCGGTCGAAAGCGGCGCGGGGGACGGCGCGAACATCGCCGACGCGGGCTTTGCCGAGGCCGGCGCGGCGATCGAGCAGCGCGCGGCGTTGCTCGCCGATGCCGACATCATCCTGTGCATCAACGGGCCTCATTCGCTGCCCGGCGCCAAGCAGGGCGCGGTGCTGGTCGGCGCGCTCGACCCGGTGCGGCGCGGGGACGCGATCAAGGCCTATGCCGACGCCGGGCTCGAGGCGCTGGCGATGGAGTGGATGCCGCGCATCACCCGCGCGCAATCGATGGACATCTTGTCGTCGCAGTCGAACCTCGCCGGCTACAAGGCGGTTGTCGATTCCGCGGCGCTGTTCGGGCGCGCCTTCCCGATGATGATGACCGCCGCAGGGACGATCAGCCCGACCAAGCTGTTCGTCATGGGGGTCGGGGTTGCCGGGCTCCAGGCGATCGCGACGGCACGGCGCTTGGGCGCACAGGTCAGCGCGACCGACGTCCGTTCGGCGACAAGGGAACAGATCCAGTCATTGGGCGCCAAGCCGATCTTCGTCGAATCGGTCGCCGGGATCGAGGGCGAGGGTGCTGGCGGTTACGCCGGCGAGATGTCGGACGAATATAAGGCGGCGCAGGCCGAGCTGGTGTCGAGCCACGTCGCCAAGCAGGACATTGTCATCACCACCGCGCTGATCCCCGGTCGCCCCGCGCCGCGGCTGATCAGCGACGCCCAGCTCGCCTCGATGCGCGCGGGGAGCGTGGTCGTCGATCTCGCCGCCGACGCGGGCGGCAATGTCGAGGGCTGTGTCCCGGGCGAAACCGTCGAGCGCCACGGCGTCAAGATCGTCGGCGCGCGCAACCTCGCGGCGGGGCTGGCGGCGGACTCCTCGGCGCTGTTCGCGCGCAACCTGTATAATTTTCTCGCCGCCTTCTGGGACAAAGAGGCCGCTGGGCCGCTGCTCGCCGACGACGACGAGATCGTCAAGGCGATCCGGCTGACGCGCGGCGGCAAGGTCGTCAACGAGCGGCTGCTGGTTCCCGCCTGACGTCGGGCCTGCGGCTCGCTGCCGCCAATTTTGCGGACATAAAAAAAGCCGCCTCGCAAGAGGCGGCTTTGATTATCGGCCGCGCTGAAGCGGCCTCAAGAACCCGGCTTAGCCGTTCGAGCCGCCGCTTCCCGACCCTTCGCCCAGGATCCACGCCCAGATCGAAAATTTGGTCTGAATCTTCTTCACGGCAAATCCCCTTTTTCCAAGAGGCGACGCACATCGCCCTCGGGAGGATATTAACCCTAACAGAAATGGTTAGCAACCGATTAACTATCAGGCGACGCGGAGCCCGCGTTCGCCATTCATGCGCTTGATTATGCTGCGAAAACTCGTCGGACGACCGATAATGAAACCCTGCGCGACGTCGCAGCCCATGCTGGTCAGCAAGTCCAATGTCTCGCGATCCTCGACTCCTTCGGCAACCACGATTCGCCCCAGCGAACGGGCCAGCGCGATGGTCGACTGGACCATCACGCGGTCGCTGCGATGGTCGCGCAGCGACTTGATGAAGCTCTGGTCGATCTTGATCTCGCTTGCCGGCACCTTCTTCAGATAGTCGAGCGTCGACAGGCCCGTGCCATAGTCGTCGATCGAAATCTTGACCCCGAGCGCGCGCAACCGGCCGAGCATTTCGATATCCTGGCCGGTGCCGGCCAGTGCCGCGGTTTCGGTGAGCTCGAGCGTCAGCTGGCCCGGAGGCAAGCCATGCCGCGCGAGGCAGTCGCTGACCCGCTTCGGCAAATTGGAGTCGTGCAACAGCCGGGCGGACAGATTGACCGCAAGCGACAGCGACCGGCCTTGCCGCGCACCCATCGCGGCCGACGACACCGCCTGGTCGAGGATATAATCGGTCAACCGTTCGATCCGGTCGTGCTGCTCGGCGGCGCCGATGAACTCGGTCGGGCTGATCGGGCCCTTTTCCGGGTGGGTCCAGCGGGCGAGTGCTTCGACCCCGATGATCTGTCCTGTCGCAAGCTCGAGCTTGGGCTGATAGGCGACCCACACCTCGCCCTTCTCGATCGCATCGTCGAGCTGGCTCAGCAGCGACAGCTTCCACGACGCATCGGCCAGCCGCGCCGGGTCGTGATATTTCCACTTGAGACTTTCGGCTTCGGCCTCGTCGGCGGCAACAAGGGCACTGCCGAGACGGTTCGCGGCGGCCCGGCTGCTGCCGATGTCGACCCCGAAGCTGACCATCACGTCATATTGGCTGCCGCGGACCTTGACCGGGCTGCGGAACAGCGCGTGAAGCGCCTCGAGATGATGGCCGAGGGGGATGTCAGGCTCGGCAAACCAGGCGAACAGGCCCTCGTCACCGTGGAACAGCTTGCGCGCGGTGGCGCCGACGCACAGCCGCGCGGTGACCTGGTCGACGAACTGGCGTTCGGAGTCGGTCGGCAGCGCCGAGACGATCTCGGCGTAATTGTGCAGGCGGGCAACGACCAGTGGACGATCGCAGGCGGCGGGGTCGGCGCGCAACGCCACCAGGTTGGGCAACCCGCTGACTTCGTTGACCGTGCTGCGCTGGCGCATCCGCGACCAGTTGAGGTGCCACGCAAGCACCGCGATCATCAGGATCGCGGGCCCGACCTCGAAAAAGATCAGGTTCGCCTCGAGCGGGGTTGGCCCAATCAGCAGTAGAAGCGCCGTCATCGCCAGGAGTAGATTCTGGGTGATTGCCCGGCGCCGGGTGATGGCGATCGCGCAGCTCAGCGCAGCAAGGAGCAGTGCCGGGACCCAGCCAAGTGACAAGGGCCGGCCGCGCATCAGCGTTTCACCGCCGAGCGCGTGAATATAGACGCCGCCGAGACGGCCGTAGTGTGGCAGGATGAACTGGTCGCCGAGCGTGTCGGTGGTCGTTCCGATCAGGGCGACCTTGCCCGCGATCAGCCTGGGGTCGACCCGACCGTTGATGACGTCGCCTGCCGAAACAGCCGCGAAGCTGGCCGGATCGACCGATAGATCGATTTGATAGTCGCCGTCGGGTCGGACTTTCCACCCGGCGATCGCGGTCGACAAGGCGGGCGTCCGCGCACTGTCGAATGGTCGCGTGTAGCGAATTCTGCGGACCCGGCCGTCCCAGCCATAATGCAATGACATGTCCGCGACCTTCGCGTGCGCGCGGAAGGCGGCAAGGTTCTTGGTTCCGCCACTGGTCCCCCGATCGGGCAGTCCGAGCGTAACGCGCCCCGACCGCTTCAGCGCGTCGGCGAACAGGGCGTCGCTTGCCGGATCGGTCGGATAGGCGAACACGACGTCATAGACGATCTGGCGCGCGCCAAGGGTGGATAGCTGATCGACCAGCCGGGCTTGCGCGCGTCGCGACCATGGCCAGTTGCCGACCTGGCGGAGGCTCGCATCGTCGATCTTGATGATCACGATATTGTCGCTCGCCGGTCGCTGGTTGACGGCTGCGCGTCCGCTATGCGCCAGAATGTCGACCGGTTCGCCAACCCCAAGCAGGCCGATCAGCAACCCGGCGAGCATCGTCAACAGCAGCAGCTTGCGCGGCGATGCCGGTTTCTTGCGCACTTTGCTCGACTTGGCGTCTTCCCCGCGCACGCGCTTCCTTCCCGCTTCGCATCCCCCTTGCCGCGGAAAGGTTATCATTTCGGAAACTTCGGTCCGCCCCGCACGGTTAACGAGCAGAGCGTCGGCCCTCGACAGCAGAGCGGCAGCGCGCCACAAGGCGCGCCAGACCTGCGCCGTGGGAGGGCCCGTTGGACTTTATCTCGATCCTGTCGATCTTCGTGCTCGCCTGCTTCGTCGGCTATTTCGTCGTGTGGTCGGTCACCCCCGCGCTGCACACCCCGCTGATGGCGGTCACCAACGCCATTTCGAGCGTGATCATCGTCGGCGCGCTGATTGCCAGCGCGGCGGCCGGGAGCGCCTCGTCGAAATGGCTCGGCCTGCTCGCGGTGACGCTCGCCTCGGTCAACATTTTCGGCGGTTTCGCGGTGACCGCGCGGATGCTGGCGATGTACAAGAAGAAGGAGCGCTAGGATGGAGCCGGCGCGCCACACCGACTTCATCTTCGGCTTCTCGGAAAGCTGGATCGCGCTCGCCTATCTTATTGCGGGCGCCTGTTTCATCCTTGCGCTTCGCGGGCTGTCGAGCCCGGCGAGTTCGCAGCGCGGCAATCGGCTCGGCATGATCGGCATGGGCATTGCGGTGGTGACGACGCTGGTCACCCACGGCATCGCGTCGATCGTCGAAATCGCGCTTGCGATCGCGATCGGCGCGGTCATCGGCCTCGTCACCGCGCGCCGCATCCAGATGACCGCGATGCCCCAGCTCGTCGCCGCCTTCCACAGCCTCGTCGGGCTGGCCGCGGTGCTGGTCGGGGTCGCGGCCTATTTCAATCCCGAAGCCTTCCACATCGCGATTCCGATTACCCCGATCGCGTCCAACACCTTCATCAGCACGATCTTCCCGTCGAGCCGGATCGAGCTGGGGCTCGGCGTCGCGATCGGCGCGATCACCTTCTCGGGCTCGGTCATCGCCTTCCTCAAATTGAACGGCAACATGGGCGGCAAGCCGATCCTGCTGCCCGCGCGGCACGTCATCAACCTCGCCACGCTCGCCGGTATCCTTGGGCTGATCGCCTATTTCACGAAGGACCAGGCGCCGTGGGTGTTCTTCACCATCACCGCGCTGAGCTTCGCGATCGGCTTTCTCCTGATCATTCCGATCGGCGGCGCCGACATGCCGGTGGTGGTCAGCATGCTCAACAGCTATTCGGGCTGGGCAGCGGCGGCGATGGGGTTCACGCTCCACAACAGCGCGATGATCATCACCGGGGCGCTGGTCGGCTCGTCGGGCGCGATCCTCAGCTACATCATGTGCCGGGCAATGAACCGCAGCTTCATCTCGGTCATCGCCGGCGGGTTCGGCGCGGTCGCGGGTGGCCCGGCGGGCGAGGTCATCGACCGCCCCTACAAGCGCGGATCGGCCGAGGATGCCGCCTTCCTGATGGCCCAGGCTGACCAGGTGATCATCGTGCCGGGCTACGGCATGGCGGTCGCCCAGGCGCAGCACACGCTGCGCGAAATGGCCGACCTGCTCAAGAAGGAAGGGGTCCGCGTCAAATACGCCATCCACCCCGTCGCGGGCCGCATGCCGGGGCACATGAACGTGCTGCTGGCCGAGGCCAACGTCCCTTATGACGAGGTGTTCGAGCTGGAGGACATCAACTCCGAATTCGCCCAGACCGACGTCGCCTTCGTGATCGGCGCCAACGACGTCACCAATCCGGCGGCCAAGACCGACAAGTCGTCGCCGATCTATGGCATGCCCGTGCTCGACGTCGAAAAGGCGCGCACCGTGCTGTTCATCAAACGGTCGATGGGCGGGGCGGGCTATGCCGGGGTCGATAACGAGCTGTTCTACCGCGACAACACGATGATGCTGCTCGCCGACGCCAAGAAGATGGTCGAGGAAATCGTGAAGGCGCTGGCCCACTGACCAGGCGCGAAAGATTAACGTCGTTTCCGACCGTTAAGCCCTTGGGTTAACAATCGCCGCCGCTTACGCTGCCCCCGCGACAGGTGGCGCCGGGGAGGGCGGAAGTGAACAAGCTGGGCATCATCGGCGGGACGAGCTGGGCCTCGACCGCGCTTTATTACGAGCAGATCAACAAGGGCGTCGCGGCCCGATTGGGCGGGCTCAGCAGCGCGCGCCTCGTGGTCGAGAGCCTCGACTTCGCCCCGCTCGCGGCGATGCACAAGGCTGGCGACTGGGACGGCGCGACGGCGATCGCGGTGGCCGCCGCCGAACGGTTGCAGGCGGCGGGCGCCGACGGCCTGCTGATCGCCAGCAATACGATGCACAAGGCGAAGGACGCCGTCGTCGCGGCGACCGGCTTGCCGCTGATCGACATCGGCGAGGCAACGGCCGATCGGCTCGTGGCCGACGGGCGCGGCAACGTCGCGCTGCTCGGCACGCGCTTCACCATGACCGAAGGCTTCGCCCGCGCCTCCTACGAGCAGCGCGGCATCCGCCTCCATCCCCTCGGCAACGAGTGGGAACGCGAAGTCGACCGGATCATCTACGAAGAGCTCGCCGCGGGGCGCGTCGTGCGCGACAGCCAGCGCAAGCTCAGGACGCTCATCACCGAGGTCGGCAAGCAGAAGGTCCAGGCAATCGTGCTCGGCTGCACCGAACTCGTCCTTGCGGTCGACGTCCGCGCCAACGTCCTGCCGGTCTATGACACGACCGCGATCCACGCCCGCGCCGCGGTCGAATGGATGCTTGGCGACCAGGAAGCGGCGCGCCAGGCGGCCTAGGTCAGTCCTCGGGGGCGATCGTCGCGCGCAGGCCGTCGAGCTCGGGGCCAACCCGGATCTGGCATGACAGGCGGCTGTTGGGCGCCCGTGCGTCGCTGCTGTCGAGCAGGTCGTTCTCGTCCTCGCTGACCGGCGGCATCCGGTCGAGGAACGCCTCGTCGACGAACACATGGCAAGTGGCGCAGCTCATGCACCCCCCGCACAGCGCGAGCAGCTCGTCGAACCCGGCGTCGCGGATATTCTCCATCAGGCTGAGGCCATCCGTGGCGGCGATCTGGCGCTCGTTGCCCGAGCGGTCGATGATGTTGAGCATGGTCATGGCGCCGCCCTTGCCGCAACTGCGCGCAGGCTGCAATGGCAAGGCGTTCGGGCAATTGCGCGACGTGGCCGAGCGAGTAGGGAATATCGCGGCGGCGATTGGGGACCTTGGAACGTTGCGCATCGCTTTCCTGTTCAATCACGACCAGCTTCACCAGGTTGCGCACAGCCTGCCGATCGCCTTGCGCCTGGCGGAGCTCGGCACCGGCGCCGAGATCCTTCTCGTCACGACCAGCGAACGCCTCCGCAAGGAGGTCATGCTGCTGGCCGGCGACGCGATCGCCAAGGGCCGCGTGACCCTCGTCGCGCTCGCCTTGCGGCGCCCCGCCTCGCGCGCCGTCGCGCGGCTCGCGGGGCGCTTGTTTCCCGCGCGCAAGCTGTTCATGCTGGGCGACAATCTCGCCTTTTTCGCGTCGCTCGACGTGCTCGTCGTGGCCGAAAAAACCTCGCTCATGCTCAAGCGGCGGCGGGGGCTGGATGGGCTCAAGATCGTCCACACGCGCCATGGCGCTGGCGACCGCGCGATCGGCTTTGACAAGGCCAGCGCGGGGTTCGATGCGGTCCTGATCTCGGGCCCCAAGATCGGCGAGCGCCTCGTCCGCGACGCGGGCCTCGCCCCGGCGCGGCTGCACATGGTCGGCTATCCCAAGTTCGATCTCCACCGCGACACGACCGCCACGCTGCCGCTCGCCGGGGACGGTCGCCCGGTGGTGCTCTACAACCCCCACCCGTCGCCGCATCTGTCGTCCTGGTTCCGGCTTGGTCCGGCGATCCTCGACTGGTTCGTCGCGCATCCCGAGTACCAGCTGATCTTCGCGCCGCATGTCATGCTGTTCGAGCGCCCGCTGGCCATCTCGATCGACCGCTTGCGGCTGGCCCGTCCGGGGCGGATCGAGCAGCGCTGGCGCGACGCCCCCAACATCTTCATCGACACCGGCAGCCGGGCGTCGACGACCATGGCCTACACCAACGCCGCCGACATCTACCTCGGCGACGTGAGCAGCCAGATCTATGAATTTCTCATCCGTCCGCGGCCCTGCCTGTTCATCGATGCGCACCACCAGCAATGGCGCGACAATCCCGATTTCGCGCATTGGCAGGCGGGCCCGGTGATCGAGCGGGTCGATGCGCTGGAAGACGGGCTCGCCGAGGCCCGGGCGGCGTTCGAGACCGTCTATCGGCCCGTCCAGCAACGGCTCTTCGCGCACAGTTTCGACCTCACCGCCGAACCTTCCGCGATGCGCGCGGCGCGGGCGATTGCGCGGGTGGCGGGGCTTGCCGCATGATGCGCCCCGCACCCGACCCGATCGTTCGCCGGATCTTCGCCAATCTTGCGCGGCTGATCGGCGGCAAGGCCGGCGCCGGGCTCATCAGCCTCGTCTACATGGTGATCGCCGCGCGCGAGCTGGGGCCGGCCGATTATGGCGTGCTGATGCTGGTCCACACCTTCGCCATGACCGTCGGCGGGATCGTCGAATTTCCCGGCTGGCACGCGATCGTGCGCTATGGCGCCGAGGCGATCGAGCAGCGCGACCATGACCGGCTCGGGCGCCTGCTGCGCTTTGCCGGCGCGATCGAGCTTGGTGGCGGCGCGGCGGCGGTCGCGACCGCGGCGATCCTCGGACCGTTGCTCGGGGCACGGCTCGGCTGGTCCCCGGTCGCAGTCGGGTTCGCCGCGCCCTACAGCCTTGCCGTGCTTGCCTCGATCCGCTCGACCCCGGCGGGCTATCTGCAGCTTGCCGGGCGGTTCGACCTGCTCGGCTGGCACACGCTCGCCTCGCCGCTGGTGCGACTGGCGGGCGCGGGGATCGCGG
>JALYIX010000026.1 GCA_030775565.1 Pseudomonadota bacterium
GGCCGATGCCGCCGCCGCGCGCGCCGCGCCGCCGGTGATCGTGCAGACACCCGCTCCCGCCCCGGCGCCAACCCAGACGCCGGTCACGACGACCGCCACGGAGCATGACGCGGCGTCCCCGGTGGCGCACCGCCGGGTCGTCCATCACCGCGTTGCGCATCGCACCCATCGTCCGGCGCACACGCTTCATACGACGACGACCGTCACGACCAAGTAAGCGAGAGGCGGCGGGCTCAAGAGTCCGCCGTCGCTTCAGCCTGAGTTGCGCAGCGCCGTCGCAATCGCGTTGATGGAAAGCTGGATTCCCTCCGAGATGCGCGGGTCGGTTTCACCGGCGCGGTGGCGCTTGATCAGCTCGATCTGGAGCAGGTTCAACGGCTCGATATAGGGCAGGCGGAGGCGGATCGAGGCGTCGAGCGCTGGGTTGTGCTCGAGCAGCCGCGACTGGCCGCTGACGGCGAGCAGCAGGTCGTGGGTGCGCTGCCAGCCGTCCTTGATCCGCGCGAAGATCGGAGTGCCCTCGTCGCCGGCCAGCGCGGCGTAGCGCTCGGCGATCGCCATGTCGGACTTGGCGAGAACCATTTCGAGATTGTCGAGCGTCGCGCGAAAGAAGCGCCAGCCCTCGTACATTTCCTTGAGCAAGGGCAGGTCGTTGGCCGCTGCAAGCCCGTCGCCTGCGCCGTACCAGCCGGGCAGCATGACCCGCGCCTGCGCCCAGCTGAACACCCACGGGATGGCGCGCAGATCCTCGATGCGGTCGGACTTGGTCCGGCTGGCGGGACGCGAGCCGATCTTCAATTGGGCGATCTCGGCGAGCGGGGTCATCGCGCGGAAGAAGGTCCGGAACCCTTCGGTGTCGTAGACCAGCCCGCGATAGGCAGCGAAGGCGGCGGCGGACATTTGGCTCATCGCCCCCGAAAACCGCTCACGCTTGTCGAGACTGCGCGGCTCGAGCGTGGCGAGGATGGTCGCGGCGGCCATCGCCTCCAAGTTGGCCGCGGCGCTCTCGGGAGTACCATATTTGGCGCCGATCACTTCGCCCTGCTCGGTGATGCGGATGCGGCCCTGGACGGTGCCCGCGGGCTGTGCGCGGATCGCGGCGAAGCTCGACCCGCCACCGCGCCCGACCGCGCCGCCGCGGCCGTGGAACAGCTGCATCCCGGTGCCGGCGTCGGCGAACACTTTGGCGAGCTGCTGGCTCGACTGGTGAAGGCTCCAGACGGAGGTCAGATAACCGCCGTCCTTGTTCGAATCCGAATAGCCTACCATCACCTCCTGATGGCCGCGCGCGGCGGTCGCGGCGGCGATTTCGGGCAGCGCGAAGAAGGCGGCCATGATCTCGGGCGCCCGCTCAAGGTCGCCGATCGTCTCGAACAGCGGGACCGCCATGATGCCCGTCGCGGACGGCTCGCCGGCGCGCCACAGGCCCGCCTCCTTCAACAGGATGTGCACCTCGAGCAGGTCCGAAATGCTCTCGGCCTTGGAGATGAGGTAGGTCGTGATCGCCGCCTCGCCATAGCGTGCGCGGGCCTCGGCGGCGGCGTGGACGATGGCGAGTTCGGATGCGGTCTCGTCGGAATAGGTGGCGAACGGACTGGCGAGCAGGCGCGGGTCGGCGAGGGTCCGGCGGAGAAGCGCGATTCGGGCCGCTTCGTCGAGTGACGCATAATCGGCCTCGACCCCGGCGAGCCCGAGCAGCTCGCCGACCACGCGCTGGTGGACGTCGCTGTTCTGGCGAAGGTCGAGTGTCGCCAAGTGAAAGCCGAACGTGTCGACCGCGCGGATCAGCCGGGCAAGCGGGCCGCTGTTGGCAAGCAGGCCGTCGCCGAGCCTGGCGAGCGAGGCTTCGACCGTGACGAGGTCGGCGCGAAACTCGGCGGCGCTCGGATAGGCTGTGGCGGAGAGTCGCGAGGGACGCGGCGGGGGGCGGCCGACCAGCGCGACGTGGGTCGCGGCGAGGCGCGCGTAGATCCCGCTCAAGGCGCGGCGATAAGGCTCGTCGCGGCGGGCCTCGCCACTGTCGCCCGAAGCCTCCGCCAGCGCCTCCAGCTCGGCGGTCGACGGGACCAGTTCGCTCGAGATCGACAGTTCGGCGCCGAGCGTGTGGACCGTGTCGAGATAGTGGATCAGGACCGTCTCGCACGACCGCCCGAGCGCAAGGCGGAGCGAGGCGGCGTCGACGAACGGGTTGCCATCGCGGTCGCCGCCGATCCAACTGCCCAGCCGGAGGAAACTCGGCGGGCGCTGGCCGAGCACCCGCTCCCACCGGGCATAGAGCGCCGGGAGGACGGGCAGGAACACGTCGCGCATATAGGAGAGCGCGGTCTCGACCTCGTCGGCGACATAGAGCCGCGCCCGACGCAGCGGGCGGGTATCCCACAGCAATGCGATCTGGCGGATCAAGGCCTGCTCGACCGGGTCGCCGTCGGGGGTCGCTTCGGTCCCGAGGTCGCGCAGGTGCATCAGTTCGGCGATGCGGTTGCGGTGGTCGAGCATCGACTTGCGGCGCACTTCGGTCGGGTGCG
>JALYIX010000027.1 GCA_030775565.1 Pseudomonadota bacterium
GCAACAGCCAGGCCGCGGCGGGCCAGCTTCCCGCGCCGCTCCCCGCCAACAGCCAGCCGGGCAAGGTTCCCGTCCAGTAATCGCTTTTCGTCCAAAATTTCGATTCGCGCTGTTGCCTAGGGGCCCCACCGCACCCTAAGGCTTGTCTCCCATGACCCGGTATATATTCGTCACCGGCGGCGTGGTCTCATCGCTCGGTAAAGGCCTGCTCGCCGCATCGCTCGGCGCGCTGCTCCAGGCGCGCGGATTCTCCGTCCGCATCCGCAAGTTCGATCCCTATTTGAACGTCGATCCAGGGACGATGTCGCCATACCAGCATGGCGAAGTCTACGTCACCGACGACGGCGCCGAGACCGACCTTGACCTTGGCCATTACGAGCGCTTCACCGGGGTCGACGGCAAGCAGTCGGACAATATCACGACCGGCCGCATCTATCGCGACATCATCGCCCGCGAGCGGCGCGGCGACTATCTCGGCGCGACGGTGCAGGTCATCCCCCACGTCACCAACGCGATCAAGGAATTCGCCCTCGCCGAGACCGACGGGATCGACTTCATCATCTGCGAGATCGGCGGGACCGTCGGCGACATCGAGAGCCTGCCGTTCGTCGAGGCGCTGCGCCAACTGCGCAACGATCTCGGCCGCGACCGCACCGTTTCGGTCCACACCACGCTCGTCCCGTGGATCGCCGCGGCGGGCGAACTGAAGACCAAGCCGACCCAGCATTCGGTGCGCGAACTGACCAGCCTTGGCATCCAGCCCGACGTTCTGCTGTGCCGCTGCGACCGACCGCTTCCCGAGAGCGACCGCGCCAAGATCGCCTTGTTCTGCAATGTGCCGATATCCGCCGTCATCCCGGCGCTCGACGCGCGCTCGATCTATGACGTGCCGCTCAGCTATCATGCCGAAGGGCTCGACGACGCCGTGCTCAGCGTCTTCCGGCTCGAAGCGCCGCAACCCGATGTCAGCCGCTGGCAAGACATCATGGACCGCCTCGACAACCACGAAGGCGAGGTCACGATCGGCGTCGTCGGCAAATACGTCGGTCTACCCGACGCCTACAAGAGCTTGCGTGAAGCGCTTGTCCACGGCGGCCTTGCCAATCGAACCAAGGTCAACATCCGCTGGCTCGACGCCGAGCTGTTCGAAGGCGACAGCGCCGAGCTTGCCGCCGAATTGGAGCCCGTGCACGGCATCCTTGTCCCCGGCGGCTTCGGCGAGCGTGGCAGCGAGGGCAAGATCGCCTCGGTCAAGTTTGCCCGCGAACGCGAAGTGCCCTTCTTCGGCATCTGCCTCGGCATGCAGATGGCGTGCATCGAGGGCGCGCGCAACACCGCCGGGATCGCCGCCGCCTCGACCACCGAATTCGGCGAGACCCCCGAGCCGGTGGTCGGCCTGATCACCGAATGGATGAGCGAAAAGGGGCTCGAGCAGCGCGCCGCCGGCGGCGACCTTGGCGGCACGATGCGGCTCGGCGCCTACCCGGCAAGGCTCGGCGGCAACAGCAAGGTCGCGAGCATCTACGGCACGACCGAGATCAGCGAGCGCCACCGTCACCGCTATGAGGTCAACACCCATTATCGCGACGCGCTGGAGCAGGGCGGGCTGATCTTTTCGGGCACCTCGCCCGACGGCACGCTGCCCGAAATCGTCGAGCGGCCCGACCACCCCTGGTTCATCGGAGTCCAGTTCCACCCCGAACTCAAGAGCCGCCCGTTCGACCCGCATCCACTGTTCGCCGACTTCATCGGCGCCGCGTTGAAGCAGAGCCGGCTGGTCTAACGCGCCGGGACTGCTGCGGGCGGGCGCGCAGCGCGGGGCTCGTCCTCCTACTTGTCCGGGTCCCAGCCGCGCACGGTGACCTTGGCGTAGGTCAGAACGAGCGGGTCGGCCGGGCTGGCGCTGCCCGCCGCGCCGCCCGGGCAGCCCGTGACGACAAGGCCGGCAAAGGCGTAGCGGGTGGCCTGGGTGCGCAACTCGGCATCGGTGAAGGTGGCGCCGACCCGGCAGTCGAGCCACGGG
>JALYIX010000028.1 GCA_030775565.1 Pseudomonadota bacterium
GCGCACTCGGCCCCCGCTCCAGGCGACGAGGTCGAGGTCGAGCACACGCGCCCCCCAGCGGCGCCCGCTGCGCCGCCCGAACGCGCGCTCGATCGCCTTGACCTCGGCCAGCATCGCGGGCGGGGCGAGGGGACTTTCGATGAGCGCGACGGCGTTGGCAAAGTCGCGCCCGGCACCGCCGCTCGCCGGGTTGAGCAGGATCGGCGAAGCGTCGAACAGGCCGAATGCCTCGTCGAGCCGCGCAATCGCCGCCGCGACCACCCCGGGGGGGCGTCCGTGGCGGCCGTGGGGCCGGTTCGATCCGATCGCGATCGCGTAAAGGTGATTTGCGTCTGCCATCGCGGGTCGCCTACGAGGACGCGATGCTTCACGCCACTTTTTCAGACCAGCCTGGCCCCGCCGACCTGTCGCCGATCCCCGCTGCCGAAGCGCCGCGCGATTGCCCGCGCTGTCCGCGACTGGCCGGGTTTCGCGATGAATTGCGCGGTCAGCATCCCGGCTGGTGGAACGCACCGGTTCCGGCGTTCGGCGACCGCGCGGCGTGGCTGGCAATCGTCGGCCTGGCGCCGGGCAAGCATGGCGCCAACCGCACCGGGCGGCCATTCACGGGGGATTACGCGGGGGAACTGCTCTACGCGACCCTGGCGAAATTCGGGCTGTCCGAGGGCAGGTTCGCGGGCGAGCGCGACGATGGCTTGCGGCTCAACGGCGCGGTCATCCTCAACGCGGTCAAGTGCCTGCCCCCGCAGAACAAGCCCGAGCCGTCCGAGATCGCCGAGTGCCGCCCCTTCCTCGAAGCCAGCCTTGCGGCGTTACCCAAGGTCCGCGTCATCATCGCGCTCGGCCAGATCGCCCATGTCGCGGCGGCGCGGGCGCTGGGCCTGAAGCCCTCCGCGACCAAATTCGGCCACGGCGCGGAACATGTCGCGGCGGACGGGCGGCTGCTGCTGTCGAGCTACCACTGCAGCCGCTACAACCAGAACACGCGGCGGCTGGACGCGGCAATGTTCGAGAGTGTGTTCGAGCGGGCGACAACTCTCGGTCATAAATCGTAAACCGCTGGCGCATTATGCCGACGTAATGCCCTGGCTAGCCTGCATACCTGCCCTCATCGGCCTGAACGCGATTACCTTCCTCTATTTCTGGCTAGACAAACGCCGCGCGCAGAACGGCGGATGGCGCGTGCGAGAGAGCGACCTTCTGGCGCTCTCGTTCTTCGGCGGCACACCGGCGGCCTTTTACGCGCGGCATGTCCTTCGCCACAAAACGCGCAAGGAGCCATTTTCCACGCAGCTGCAATTAATCTTGATGCTCCAGGCCGGCATTCTCGGTGGTCTGGTTATTTACGCGCACGTCTGAGGACGGTTTAAATATCGGCGGTCAGCCGCCCGTAAAGCTCCGGCCGCCGATCACGGAAGAAGCCGAACGCCGCGCGGTGCTTCTTCGCTTCCGCCAGGTCCAGCTCGGCGACCAACACTCCGGTTTCCTCCGCGCCATACTCCGCCACCAGGTCCCCGCGTTCGTCGCAAATGAACGAGTGGCCGTAGAAGCGCTGACCGCCCTCGACCCCGATCCGGTTCGCCGCGACGATCGGCACGACGTTCGACACCGCGTGCCCGATCATCGCCCGGCGCCACAGACGCGAGGTGTCGAGCTCGGGGTCGTGGGGCTCGGTGCCGATCGCGGTCGGGTAGAACAGGATTTCGGCGCCCATCAACATCATCGACCGCGCGACTTCGGGGTACCATTGGTCCCAGCAGATGCCGACGCCGAGCGTCGTGGCGCTAGTTCCATCTGGCCCCGGCCACACCTTGAAGCCGGTATTGCCCGGGCGGAAATAGAATTTCTCCTCATAGCCGGGGCCGTCGGGGATGTGGCTCTTGCGATAGGTGCCGGCGATCTTTCCGCCCGGGCCGATCATCGCCAGCGTATTGTAATGATGCTGGCCGTCGAGCTCGAAAAAGCTGGTCGGAATCCAGATCGACAGTTCGTCGGCCAGTTTCTGCATCGCCAGCACCGAGGGATGCTCGGCGGTCGGCCGCGCAGTCGCGAACTGCTCCTCGTCCTCGACGCGGCAGAAATAGGGGCCTTCGAACAGTTCGGGCGGGAGGACGACCTGCGCCCCCCTGGCCGCACCCTCGCGGACAAGATCGGACACGTTGGCGATGTTACGCGCGGTGTTCTCGCTGAACGCGAGCTGGAGCGCGGCGACGGTTATCCTAGTCATGACTTTCCTATTCCGATCATCCCGAGCGAAGTCGAGGGACTATTGCGAGCGAAGCCGAGCATCTGTCCGCTCTTAACGGACCTCGGCTTCGCTCGGCCCTTCGGCTTCGCTCAGGACAGGCGACGTCCCTCGACTTCGCTCGGGAATGCGGACCCCTTACTGCGGCACCTGCTGGCTGATGCAATGGAAACTCCCGCCCCCAGTCAGCAAATGATCCGCGCGAAGCCCCACCGCCTTGTGGTCGGGGAACAGCGCCTGGACGACCGCCACTGCGGCTTCGTCGAGCGGCGCGCCATAGAGGGGCACGACCACCGCGGCATTGCCGATGACGAAGTTCATGTAGCTCGCCGGAACGACCTCGCCATCGAACTCGACGAGCCCGGGGGAGGGGAGGGTGACGACGTCGAGCCCGGCCTTCGCGAGCCGGTCCGAGGCGTCCTCGAACACCGCCCGGTTGGGGTCGCTCCGTGACCCGGTCGGGATCGCCACGCGCCCCGGGGCGACATAGCGCGCGAGATTGTCGACATGGCCATCGGTATGGTCGTTGGCGAGCCCTTCGCCCAGCCACACCACGCGATTGGCGCCGAGGTCGCGCGCCAGCCGCGCCTCGATCTCCTCGCGCGACAGGCCGGGGTTGCGGTTGGGGTTGAGCAGGCACTGTTCGGTGGTGATGAAGCTGCCCGACCCGTCGCCATCGGTCGCACCACCTTCGAGGATCCAGTCGGCCTTGGCATAGGGCAGGTTCGCCTCGCGGCTGAGCCGCTCGCCGATGCTGTCGTCGCCGGGAAGGTCATATTTCCCGCCCCAGCCGTTGAAACCGAAGCCCTGCGCCCGCCGTCCCTTGCCCGACCCGGTGACGATCGCCCCGGTATCGCGCAGCCAGACGTCGCCGAACGGCTCGAGGATCACCCGCGCGAAGGGCGCCAGCTTGCGTGCCACGGTGGCCGCCGCTTCGTCCGCCGCGACCAGCCACACCGCCTCGCCCTTGCCCCCGGCGTGAATGGCGCGGGCGAACTCGACGACTTCCTGCTGCGCCGGGGCGAGATCCTCGGCCCACAGCGAGCGGTCGGACGGAAAGCCGATCCACAGCGCCTCGTGCGGCGCCCATTCGGGCAGCGGTAGGGTCATCAAAAAGCTCCACAGACGAAAAAGGCGACCCCGGGGGATCGCCTTCTCGTGTTCGTTAAAGGCGGACCAAAATCAGCGCGAATAGAATTCGACGACCAGGTTCGGCTCCATCTTCACCGGATACGGCACTTCGTCGAGCTTCGGCACGCGCGTGAAGGTGATCTTCGACGTGCCGTCGGGAACGACATAATCGGGGATGTCGCGCTCGGCGAGGCTCTGCGCTTCCATCACCAGCGCCATCTCCTTGGCCTTCGGGCCAAGCTCGATGACGTCGTTCACGTCGCAGCGGCGCGAGGCGATGTTGCACTTGATGCCGTTGACGCGGATGTGACCGTGGCTGACCATCTGGCGCGCCGACCAGATCGTCGGCGCGAACTTGGCGCGATAGACGATCATGTCGAGGCGGCGCTCGAGCAGGCCGATGAGGTTTTGCGAGGCGTCGCCCTTCATCCGCTCGGCCTGCTGGAAGGTCTGCTTGAACTGCTTCTCGGTGACGTCGCCGTAATAGCCCTTGAGCTTCTGCTTGGCGCGCAGCTGGATGCCGAAGTCCGAAACCTTCGATTTGCGGCGCTGGCCGTGCTGGCCGGGGCCATATTCGCGCTTGTTGACGGGCGACTTCGGGCGACCGAAGACGTTTTCGCCCATGCGGCGATCGAGTTTATACTTGGCGGGCGAGCGCTTTGACATTCGAAAAATCCAATCTGCTGTTCGTACAAATTCCGGATCGCGCCACCGGTCCGAAACGACCGGCAGGACCATCACTTCACCGGAGTGTGAGGTCGATTGCGAAGCGCGCCTCTAGGCCAGGGCGTCGCAATGGTCAAGGTTGGCGGTTCGCCCCGGCCCTTCTAAAGGGCGCCCCATGACGATCGATCCCGAAGCCTGCAGCACCATGACCGAAGTCCGCGCCGGGGTCGACGATGTCGACCGCCGCATCGTCGCGCTGATCGCCCGGCGGTTCTGCTACATGGACGCCGCGGCGCGGATCAAGCCCGACCGGACGGCGGTCCGCGACGAGGCGCGCAAGGCCGAGGTCAAGGCCAAGGTCGACGCGCGGGCGGAGAAACTGGGCATCGACCGCCTGTTGATGGCGCGGCTTTACGAGGACCTCATCGAAACCTCGATCGCGCATGAACTGGTCGTGTTCGACCAAACCCGCACTTAGCCCCCCACTGTTCAGCCGCGTTGCCGCTGTCCCGTCAGCGCGCGAATGATCCCGCGCATGGCTTTGACCTCGCGGCTCGACCAGCGCGCCTTGGCAAGGATGGTGCGGATCGTCTGGCGGGTAACCGTGGCGCGTTCGGGCGGGTGGAAATAGTCGGCCTCGACGAGGTAGCCGTCGAGCTGGCCGATCAGCCCCTCGAGTTCGGCCTGCGGTGCAACCGGCTCGGCGTCCTTGGCCGGCGGCTGGGCCAGTGCCTCGCCCTTCGACCATTCATAAGCGAGCAGGATCACCGCCTGGGCGAGGTTCAACGAGCCGAATTCGGGATTGATCGGCACGGTGACGATCCGCGTTGCAAGCGCGACGTCCTCGCTTTCGAGCCCGGCGCGTTCGGGCCCGAACAGGATGGCGGTGCGGCCGGGCGAGGAATGGATCTCGGCCGCCATCTCCTCCGGCCCGACCACCGGCATGATCAGGTCGCGGCGGCGCACGGTCGAGGCGAACACCGTCGAGCAGTCGGCGATCGCGTCGGCGACACTGTCGAACACCGCCGCATTCGCCAGCACGACATCGGCCCCACTCGCCGCCGGCCCCGCCTCGGGATTGGGCCAGCCATCCCGCGGGCTCACGAGCCGCAGCTCGGTCAGCCCGAAATTCAACATCGCCCGCGCCGCCTTGCCGATATTCTGGCCAAGCTGCGGGCGGACGAGGACGATGACGGGCTTGCATAACTTGCTTCCCGAATCCGCTCTTCCCGAGCGAAGTCGAGGGACTACGCCGAGCGAAGCCGAGGCTCTTTCCTCGCGCTCCGAAGGGGGAATGGCGGCCTTGCTCAACTTGGCCCCGTCCCCTGCGATCCACGCTTCCTTCTTGGCCCGAGACCAGCGCTTGATGCGCATCTCCGCCGCAAGCGCTTCAGCCCTCGTCGGCACTTGCTCGGACCAGACCAGTTCGACCGGTCGGCGTCCGAAAGTATAGCCCCTCACGGCACCGCTCTGGTGCTGGTGAAGCCGCTGGTCGAGGTCTTCGGTATGCCCGGTGTAATAGCTGTTGTCGGCGCAGCGCAGGATGTAGACGGCAAAGCTCATTAAGCCTCAGTAGAGGGGCTCGGCGTCGCTCGCCATAGTCCCTCGACTACGCTCGGGAATGCGGCGTTAGATGGCGCGAGACTAGAGCAGCCGTCCGGCGTTCGGATCGACCGGCGCTCCCTCGACGCTTTCGACGATCTCCGCGAAATCCTGGGGCTCGGTGAAGTCCTTGTAGACGCTAGCGAATCTTATGTAGGCGACATGGTCGAGCCCCTTCAATCCGGCCATCACCGCCTCGCCGATCCGCTCGACCCCGACGTCGTCCCCTTGCGTCTCCAGTTGCCGCTGGATGCCCGACACCAGCCGCTCGATCCGCTCGGGCGCGATGTCGCGCTTGCGACAGGCGAGCTGGATCGAGCGCTCGAGCTTGCGCCGGTCGAAGCCCTCGCGCTTGCCGTCCTTCTTGACCACGGTGAGGTCGCGCAGCTGGATCCGCTCGAACGTCGTGAAGCGCGCGCCGCATCCCTCGCACTGCCGCCGCCGCCGGATCGCCGCGCCGTCTTCCGACGAGCGGCTGTCCTTCACCTGGCTGTCGTCATGCGCGCAGAACGGGCAGCGCATCAGCTATAGATGGGGAAGCGGGCACAAAGCGCACGAACGCGCTGGTTGACCGCCGCTTCGCACGCCGGATCGCCCGCCTTCACGCCTTCGAGCACGTCGGCGACCATGTCCGCAATGTCGCGGAACTCGGCCTCGCCGAAGCCGCGCGTAGTTCCCGCCGGCGAGCCGACGCGGATGCCGCTGGTCTGCATCGGGGGGAGCGGGTCGAACGGCACGCCATTCTTGTTGCAGGTGATCCCGGCGCGCTCGAGCGCCTCGTCGGCGTCCTTGCCGGTGATCCCGAGCGGGCGCAGGTCGACCAGCGCAAGGTGGGTGTCGGTGCCCCCGGCGACCAGGTCCGCGCCGCGCTCCTTGAGTCGCCCAGCGAGCGTCTGGGCGTTCTTGATCACCGCCTTGGCGTAGCTTTTGAACCCCGGCTCGAGCGCTTCGCCGAACGCCACCGCCTTGGCCGCGATGACGTGCATCAAGGGGCCCCCCTGGAGCCCCGGGAAAACAGCCGAATTGATCTTCTTTGCAATGGCTTCGTCGTTGGTCAGTACCATCCCGCCGCGTGGCCCGCGCAGCGTCTTGTGGGTGGTCGTGGTGACGACATGGGCATGGCCGAACGGAGTGGGATGCTCGCCCGCCGCGACCAGTCCGGCGAAGTGCGCCATGTCGACCATCAGGATCGCGCCGACTTCATCCGCGATCGCCCGGAAGCGTGCGAAATCGAGGTGGCGCGGATAGGCCGAGCCCCCGGCGATGATCAGCCTGGGGCGATGCTCCTTGGCGAGCGCCTCGACTTGCTCGAAGTCGACCAGATGATCGTCGCGGCGAACTCCATACTGGATCGCGTTGAACCATTTGCCCGACTGCGCCGGCGGTGCGCCGTGGGTGAGGTGTCCGCCCGCGTCGAGGCTCATGCCCAAGATGGTGTCGCCGGGCTTGGTCAGCGCGAGCATCACCGCGCCATTGGCCTGCGCCCCCGAATGCGGCTGGACGTTGGCGAAGCCGCAATCGAACAACTGCTTGGCGCGGTCGATCGCGAGCTGCTCGACGAGATCGCTCGGATGGCAGCCCTGGTAATAGCGCCGCCCCGGATAGCCCTCGGCATATTTGTTGGTGAACACCGACCCCTGCGCTTCGAGCACCGCCTTGGAGACGATGTTCTCCGACGCGATCAGTTCGATCTGCGTTTGCTCGCGGGTCAGCTCCTGGCCGACAGCGTCGGCGACCGCGGGATCGGCGGCGCTCAGGGCGCGAGTGAAGAAGCCGTCCGGCTGGACGTCATTGAGGTTCGCGGCGGTGGCCATGAGACGGGCTCCTGTTCGGGACGGGAAAGCATGTCGACGCGGCGCTGGTGGCGCCCGCCGAGGAAATCGGTTTCGAGGAAAGCGGTGACGCAGGCGCGGGCCATCTCGGGTCCGATCAGCCGAGCACCAAGCGCCAGGACATTGGCGTCATTGTGGCTGCGCGAGAGCGTCGCCGAAAGCGGCTCGCTGACCAGCGCGCACCGGCACTTGGGTTCACGGTTGACCGCGATCATGATCCCGATCCCCGACCCGCAGATGGCAATCCCGCGTTCGGCCTCGCCCGCCGCGACGAACGCCGCTAGCTTGGCGCCATAGGCGGGATAATCGACCGACGAATCGCTGCCGGGACCAAGGTCGACGACCTCATGACCGCCGTCGCGCAGGAAGGCGACGAGCTCGCCCTTCAAGGCGAAACCGGCATGGTCCGAAGCGATGGCGATGCGCATGGCGCGCTCCTAGGCGAAGGCCTGCGAAACCGCCAGCGCTAAGCCGCCCGGCGCTTTTCCAGTTCGAGCCGGCTCCACACTTCGCTGAGCGCACTGACCAGTTCGTCGATCATCGCCTCGTCATGGCACGGGCCAGGCGTGAAGCGCAGCCGCTCGGTCCCGCGCGGGACCGTCGGAAAGTTGATCGGCTGGACGTAGAGCCCATATTCGGCGAGCAATATGTCGCTGATCCGCTTGGCCTTGACCGCACAGCCGACCATCACCGGGACGATGTGGGTGACGCTCGGCATGACCGGCAGCCCGGCTTCGGCGAGCTTGGCCTTGAGCGAGGCGGCGCCCGTCTGTTGCGCGGCACGTTCATCGGCCGACTGCTTCAAATGCCGCACCGAGGCGAGCGCACCCGCGACCAGCACCGGCGACAGGCTGGTGGTGAAGATGAACCCCGGCGCATAGCTGCGGATACAATCGATGATCCGCGTGTCGGCGGCGATATAGCCCCCCATCACCCCGAACGCCTTGCCCAGCGTGCCCTCGATGATGGTCACCCGGTCGGCGACCGCGTCGCGCTCCGAAATGCCGCCGCCGCGCGCGCCGTACATCCCGACCGCGTGGACCTCGTCGAGATAGGTCAGCGCGCCATAGCGCTCGGCAAGGTCGCACATCGCGGCGATCGGGGCGATATCGCCGTCCATCGAATAGACGCTCTCGAACGCGATCAGCTTGGGCGTCCCGGGCTCCTCCTCGCGCAGCAACTGTTCGAGATGCGCGAGGTCGTTGTGGCGGAAGACGCGCTTTTCGCAGCCCGAATTGCGGATGCCCGCGATCATCGAGGCGTGATTGAGCTCGTCCGAAAAAATCACGCAGCCGGGCAGCAGCTTGCCCAGCGTGGCGAGCGTCGCCTCGTTCGAGACATAGCCGCTGGTAAACAGCAGCGCGCCGTCCTTGCCATGCAGGTCGGCCAGCTCGGCCTCGAGGTCGATGTGATAATGGCTATTGCCGCCGATGTTGCGCGTGCCGCCCGATCCGGCGCCGACATCGTGGAGCGCGCCTTCCATCGCCGCGATCACATCGGGGTGCTGGCCCATCCCCAGATAATCGTTCGAGCACCACACCGTGATCGGCTTGGGGCCATTATGCCCGGCAAAACAGCGCGCGTTGGGGAAGGCGCCCTTGTTGCGCAGCACGTCGATGAACACCCGATAGCGTCCCTCGTCGTGCAACCGGTCGATCGCCGCCTGGAAAATGCCGTTGTAATCCACTCGAAATCCCCACGGGCCTTCGCTTTGCGTGCGCGCCCTTTAATACCGTCGGGCAAGGAGCGCCAGTGCTAGAAACTGTCCGCTGAACCAAGCCCGAACCGCGCCAGCGCGGCCACAAGGGCGGGCGCGGGTGGCCCGCCGGTAAAAATCGCACGCCCCTCCGACGCCTTCTCGGGCCATGGCTGTCCCCGCGTGAGGTAGGCGATGCGGCGGGCGATACCGGGGCCCCCGTCGATCAGGGTCACGCCGGGTAGCGCTTCGGCCAGTTCCTCGGCGAGCAGCGGGAAGTGAGTGCAGGCGAGAACCAGCGTGTCCATCGCCTCGCCCCGGGGCTGGGCGAGAAGCGGCGCGACCGCCGCGCGCACCGCCGCCGGATCGACCGCCTCTCCCGCCAGTTTCGCCTCCGCCAGGGCGACCAGCTCGGCCGAGCCATGGCGCAGTACGGTGCAGTCCGCCGCGAACCGCGCCGCGAGGTCGTCGACATAGGGCTGGCGCACCGTCGCCTCGGTCCCAAGCACGCCGATCACCCGCGTCTTGGAATGCTCGGCGGCAGGCTTGATCGCAGGAACGGTGCCGACGACGGGGAGATCGAGCGCGGCGCGGACATGGTCGAGCGCAATCGTCGAGGCGGTGTTGCACGCGATCACTGCGAGCCGCGGCCGAAACCGCTCGACGAGGCGCCCGAGCAGCGCGGGCACGCGCGCCGCCAGCTCGGCCTCGGTCTTGGTCCCATAGGGAAAGCCGGCGCTATCGGCGGCATAGACGATCGGCGCGGTCGGTATCAGCGCGCGGGTCGGGGCGAGCACCGACAGCCCGCCGACGCCGGAATCGAAGAACAGGATCGGGGCGGCAGGGTCCATCAACCGCGATGTGGCGCGCTTTGACCCGCACCGCAATCACCGCATCATTGCACCGCCCACGCCATCTGCTACCCAGACGCGCA
This sequence comes from Pseudomonadota bacterium, assembly GCA_030775565.1. Lineage (GTDB taxonomy): Bacteria > Pseudomonadota > Alphaproteobacteria > Sphingomonadales > Sphingomonadaceae > Sphingomicrobium. The sequence goes on from JALYIX010000028.1 coordinate 10,107, forward strand.
TGACGGGGGAGACATTGTACGCGCTGGTGGTCGGCTATCTGCTCGGTTCGATCCCGTTCGGGCTCATCCTCACCCGTCTCGCCGGCAAGGGCGATATCCGCGACATCGGCTCGGGCAATATCGGCGCGACCAACGTCCTTCGCACCGGCTCCAAGAAACTCGCCGCGCTGACCTTGCTGCTGGACGCGGCCAAGGGATCGGCGGCGGTGCTGCTCGTCGCATGGCGCTGGCCGGAAGCGATCGACTATGCCGCCGCCGCGGCGCTCGTCGGGCACCTTTACCCCGTCTGGCTCGGCTTCAAGGGCGGCAAGGGGGTCGCCACCTTCCTCGGCATCCTCATCCCCCTGCTGTGGCTTGCCGCGCTGATCTACGCGCTGGTCTGGCTCGGGCTGCTGCTCATCGCCCGCATCTCCTCGCTCGCCGGCATGCTCGCCGCCGCGAGCGCCCCGCTCACCGCGGCCCTCGTCGGCCGCACCGATCTTGTGCCCATGCTGCTCGGCTTCGCACTGCTCGTCATCTGGAAGCATCGCGCCAATATCGCGCGATTGCGGGCCGGGACCGAGCCGCGGGTCGGGCAGTCTGGATGAAGCAACTCGTCGACCGCCTCCGCCTGATCCGCAGCCCGACCATCGGTCCGGTCAGCTATCGCCACCTGCTCGCCCGCTTCGGCAGTGCCAGTGCCGCGCTGGCCGCGCTCCCCGACCTCGCGCGGCGCGGCGGAGGTGCTGCCCCGCGCATCGTCCCGGCAAGCGACGCCGAGCGCGAGATCGCCAAGGTCGAACAGCTCGGCGGCCGCTATCTCCTCCTCGGCCAGGGTCTCTATCCGCGCCTCCTCGCCGAGCTCGACAACGCCCCGCCGATCGTGACCGTCAAGGGCGACCTCAGCCTGCTCGACAAGCCCGCCGCGGCGATCGTCGGCGCACGCAACGCCTCGGCCGCCGCGTGCCGCTTCTCGCGCGGGCTGGCGCATGATCTGGGCGTCGAGGGAATCGTCGTCGTCTCAGGCCTCGCCCGCGGCATCGACAGTGCGGCGCACGACGGCAGCCTCGCCACCGGCACCATCGCCATCATCGCCGGCGGGCTCGACATACCCTATCCGCCCGAGAACGAAGAGCGCCAGCGCGCCATCGCCCAGCGCGGGCTGCTCATCGCCGAAATGCCCCCCGGGACCGAGCCCCGCGCGCGCCACTTCCCCTATCGCAACCGGATCATCGCCGGCCTCGCATTGGGCACGGTGGTGGTCGAGGCCGCCCCCCGATCGGGCTCGCTGATCACCGCCCGCCTCGCCACCGAGGCGGGCCGCGAAGTGATGGCGGTCCCCGGCTCTCCGCTCGATCCCCGCGCACAGGGCTGCAACGGCCTCATCCGCGACGGGGCGACCCTGGTCCAGAACGCCGCCGACGTGATCGAGGCGATCCGCCCGTTCGGAAGCATCGCGCGCGTTGCCTCGCCCGTCGTCGCGTTCGAACCGGCGCCGGTCGACGCAGGCAACGACGAACGCGCGCTGGTCGAAGAACTCCTCGGTCCCTCCGCCGTCCCGGTCGACGAGATCGTCCGCCTCTCCGCGCTCCCCAGCGGCACCGTCCAGCTGATCCTCCTCGAACTCGACCTCGCCGGTCGCCTCGATCGCCACGCCGGGGGCAGGGTCAGCCTCGCCGCCTGACGACAGCGCCGCTTGACGAGGCGCAGCGGGGGCCGTCACCCTCGCGCGTACACGTAAGGAAAGCGCTCAACTTGAAACTCGTCGTCGTCGAATCGCCCGCCAAGGCCAAGACCATCGAATCCTACCTCGGTCCGGGGCACAAGGTGCTCGCCTCCTATGGCCATGTCCGCGACCTGCCGCCCAAGGACGGCTCGGTCGACCCCGACAATGGCTTCGCGATGGAATGGGAGAGCTATCCCGACAAGGCCAAGCAGTTGAAGGCGATCACCGACGCCGCCAAGACCGCCGACACGCTGATCCTCGCGACCGATCCGGACCGCGAGGGGGAGGCGATCAGCTGGCACGTCCAGGAAGTGCTGCGGAAGCGGAAAGCGCTGCCCAAGGACGTCCAGCGGGTGACCTTCAACGCGATCACCAAGAATGCCGTGACATCGGCGATGAAGGCCCCGCGCGCACTCGACGAGGATCTGATCGACGCCTACCGCGCCCGCCGCGCGCTCGACTATCTGGTCGGCTTCACTTTGTCGCCGATCCTGTGGCGCAAGCTGCCGGGGGCCAAGTCGGCCGGCCGCGTCCAGTCGGTCGCGCTGCGCATCATCGTCGACCGCGAGCGCGAGATCGAGCTGTTTCGGCCCCAGGAATATTGGTCGATCAGCGCGACCTTCGAAAGCGACGGGACGCCGTTCACCGCGCGCCTGACCGGGCTCGAGGGCAAGAAGATCGAGCGGCTGACCATCGGCTCGAAGGGCGATGCCGACGCCGCGAAGGCGGTGGTCGAAGCCGGCCGTTTCACCGTCCAGTCGGTCGAGACCAAGCCCTTCACCCGCAACCCGCCGCCGCCGTTCACGACCTCGACGCTGCAGCAGGAGGCCGCGCGCAAACTCGGCTTTGCCGCGAGCCATACGATGCGCCTCGCCCAGTCGCTCTACGAGGACGGGCTGATCACCTACATGCGCACCGACGGGGTGCAGATGGACGGCGAGGCGATCTCCGCCGCGCGCCGCGCGATCGCCGACCGCTATGACGCGGGCTACGTCCCCGACAAGCCGCGGATGTACACCAGCAAGGCCAAGAACGCGCAGGAGGCGCACGAAGCGATCCGCCCGACCGACTTCAAGCGCCCGGCGGGCGGGAGCGGCGACCATGCGCGGCTCTACGGCCTGATCTTCAACCGCGCGCTGGCCAGCCAGATGGCGTCGGCGAGGCTCGAACGGACCACGGTCGAACTCACCGACGGTGCCGGTCGGGCGACGCTGCGGGCCACTGGCCAGGTCACGCTTTTCCCCGGTTATCTCGCGCTTTACGAGGAAGGCCGGGACGAGAAATCGGACGATGACGAGTCGGCGAAAATGCCGCTGCTCAAGGCGGGCGACGCCCCGGCCAAGCGCTCGGTCGATGCCGTCCAGAGCTTCACCCAGCCGCCGCCGCGCTTCTCCGAGGCGAGTCTCGTCAAGCGACTGGAAGAGCTCGGCATCGGCCGCCCCTCGACCTACGCCGCGACGCTGCAGACCTTGAAGGACCGCGAATATGTCCGGCTCGACAAGCAGCGCTTCATTCCCGAGGAAAGCGGGCGCCTCGTCACCGCCTTTCTCGAACGCTTCTTCGAACGCTATGTGAACTACGACTATACCGCGCAGCTCGAGGAAGGGCTCGACGACGTGTCGGGCGGGCGAACCGGCTGGCAGGCGCTGCTCGAAGCCTTCTGGAAGGACTTCAAGCCCAAGGCGGGCGAAGTCATGGAGCAGAAGCCGTCCGAAGTGACCGCCGCGCTCGACGAGTTCCTCGCCCCCTTCCTGTTCCCCGACAAGGACGACGGGACCGACCCACGATTGTGCCCCTTGTGCGGCACCGGGCGGCTCGGCCTCAGGGGCGGCAAGTTCGGCGCGTTCGTCGCCTGCTCCAACTATCCCGAGTGCAAATATACCCGCCAGTTCGGGCAGGGCGGCGACGCCCCGGCGAGTGAGGGACCGCAGGACATCGGCAACGGCATCACGCTCAAGAGCGGCCGCTTTGGCCCCTATCTCGAGCGCGGCGAGGGCAAGGAGGCCAAGCGCGCCTCGATCCCCAAGGACGTGCCGATGGAGGGGCTTTCGCTCGAAACCGCCGAGCAACTCCTCTCCCTCCCGCGCGAAATCGGCGCGCATCCCGAGACGGGATCGATGATCTCAGCCTCGATCGGCCGCTACGGGCCTTACCTCGTCCACGACGGCAAATATGCCCGGCTGTCCTCGACCGCCGAAGTGTTCGAGACGGGCATGAACGCCGCGGTGGCGAAGCTGGCCGATGCGGCGAGCGGCGCGGGCCGGCGGACCGGCGGGCGCGAGCCCCTGGCGGTGCTCGGGGTTCATCCGGTCAGCGGCAAGGAGTTGAAGGTCATGGAGGGCCGCTTCGGCGCCTATGTCACCGACGGCGAAACCCATGCGACGCTGCCCAAGTCGGCCGACCCCAAGGCCGTGACGCTCGACGAAGGCGTCGTGCTGATCGACGAGAAGGAGGCGAAGGGTCCGGCCAAGGGCAAGAAGAAGGTCGCCAAGAAAAAAGCCCCCGCCAAGAAGGCGCCGGCCAAGAAGGCGGCCCCCAAGAAGAAGGCAGCCGCCAAGTGATCCGAATCGCGATCACGCGGCTGCCGCACGGCGAGGGGCTGCCGCTGCCCGCCTATGCCACCGCCGGCGCCGCCGGGATGGACGTCGTCGCGGCCGAGGAATTGACGCTTGCGCCGGGCCAGCGCCACGCCGTCGCCACCGGCTTCGCCATCGCCATTGCGCCCGGCCACGAAGTCCAGGTCCGCCCGCGCTCGGGCCTCGCGCTCAAGCACGGCATCACCTGCCTCAACACCCCCGGCACGATCGACGAGGATTATCGCGGCGAAGTGAAGATCATCCTCGCCAACCTCGGCTCCGAACCGTTCGAGATCCGGCGCGGCGAGCGGATCGCACAACTGGTGCCCGCCATGGTCACCCGCGCGGCGTTCGACGAGGTCGCCAGCCTCGACGACACCGATCGTGGCCACGGAGGGTTCGGGAGCACCGGGCGGTGACCCTTAGCGACCGCGAACTCGACCGCTACGCGCGTCACATCGTCCTGCGCGAGGTCGGCGGGGCGGGGCAATCGATGCTCAAGGCGGCACAGGTCGCGGTGATCGGCGCGGGCGGGATCGGCAGCGCGGTGATCCCGGCGCTGGCCGGGGCCGGGGTCGGGCGGCTGACCATCATCGACGACGACGTCATCGACCGCTCGAACCTCCAGCGCCAGACGATCTTCCGCGAGGAGCAGATCGGCGAGGGCAAAGCCGCCGCCGCCGCCGCCTTCGCCACCGCGCTCAATCCCGATATGGAGGCGACCCCGATCGCCGCCCGGATCACTGCCGGCAACGCCCGCGACCTGCTCGCCAGCCACGACCTCGTCCTTGATGGCTGCGACAATTTCGCGACCCGGCTCGCGGTGTCGGACGCCTGCGTCGCGCTCGGCATCCCGCTCGTCAGCGGCGCGGCGGCGATGTTCTCCGGGCAGGTCGGCCTGTTCCGCGGTGCACCCTGCTATCGCTGCTTCGTCGGCGATGCATTCGATGCCGAGGATTGCGACACCTGCGCCGAAAATGGCGTGCTCGGGGCGCTGACCGGGACGGTCGGCAATTTCGCCGCGCTGGTCGCGATCCGGGCGATCGTCGGGATTGGCGACGATGCTGCGGGCAAGCTGTTTCTGTTCGATGGCCAGAGCCTCGACTGGCGAACGATGCGCCTTCCGCCCGACCCTGAGTGCCCCGCGTGCGGGATCAGCGCTTGAGTTCAGCCGCGATCCGCTGAACCAGCCGCCGCGCCACGTCCTCCTTCGGCGCGTCCTCCCAATCCTCGACTCCATCCTCCGTCACCAGATGAACCTGGTTGCGCGCGCCGCCCATGACGTCCCCCGAGACGTCGTTGGCAACGATCCAGTCGGCGCGCTTGCGCCTGCGTTTCTCGGTCGCGTTGGCGACGACATTCTCGGTCTCTGCCGCAAAGCCAACGAGCAGGCGTGGGCGTTCGGGCGAGCCCGCCAGCGTCGCGAGGATATCCGGGTTGGGCGAGAAGGCGAGGGCGGGCGGGCCGTCGCCCTTCTTGAGCTTGACCGGCGATGGCGTGACCTTCCAGTCGGCGACTGCTGCAACCAGGATCGCGACGTCGGCGGGGAGCGCGGCCGCGACCGCCGCCGCCATTTGCTCGGCGGTCTCGACATCGACCCGTGCCACGCCGCCGGGAGTGGGGAGCGACACCGGTCCGGCGATCAGCGTGACGCGCGCGCCAGCCTCGGCGGCGGCGGCGGCGATGGCGAAGCCTTGTCTGCCCGACGAACGATTGGCGATTACGCGCACCGGGTCGATCGGTTCGTGGGTCGGGCCCGCGGTGACGAGGATATGCGTTCCGGCAAGCGCGCCCGTCACCGCGGCCGCCAAGGCTGGCGCGGCGTACGTCGATCCCGCGAGCATCAGCGTGGCGGCCATCACCTCGGGTGGCTCGGGCAGGCGCCCCGGCCCAAATTCGCCACACGCCATCGCCCCGTCGTCGGGGTCGATGACGGTGATGCCGTCCGCCCGCAGCCGCGCCACATTACGCTGCGTCGCCGGGTGCAGCCACATTCGCACGTTCATCGCCGGCGCGACGACCACCGGCTTGTCGGTCGCGAGCAGCAGCGTGGTCGCAAGATCATCCGCGACCCCCGCCGCCATCTTGGCGATGAGGTCGGCGGTCGCCGGACAGACCAGCACGATATCGGCCGCGCGGGACAGCTGGATATGCCCCATCTCGCTTTCGTCCTTGAGGTCCCACAGCGAGGTGTAGACAGGACTTTCGGCGAGCGCGGCAAGCGTCATCGGGGTCACGAAATGCGCCCCGCCGGCGGTCAGCACCGGGGTCACATGGTGCCCGCCCTTGCGAAACAGGCGAATGAGTTCGCTCGCCTTGTAAGCGGCGATTCCCCCGCCGACGATGAGCAGGACGCGCGCCATCGCCTCAGCCTAGCAGCAAGACCGCGGCCGCGCCTGCCGCACCGGCAAGCAGCGCGACCAGCGTGTAGCCGAGCAGCGGCGGGC
>JALYIX010000029.1 GCA_030775565.1 Pseudomonadota bacterium
GGATGTTCGACTTGGCGAGCTCGACGTCGGTGCCATGCTTGGCGCCATGGTTGAGCCGCTTGTAATGGTTATGGACCGCGACCGAGAGGACGCGCTTGGCCTTGGCCTGCCCGATGACATAATCGTCGAGCACCTTGTAGATCTCGAGCGGGGTCGGAACGCCGTCGCGGGTCTTGACCAGCGCCGACTTGCTCTCCTCGCGGATGATGTCGTTGCACAGCTCGACGCATTCGTCGCAGATGAACACCGTCGGCCCGGCGATGAGCTTCCTCACCTCGTGCTGCGACTTGCCGCAGAACGAACAGTACAAGGTGCTCTTGCTGTCGCCGCCGCCTGAAAGCTTGGTCATATTCTTCCTTCTCAGCGAGCCTGGGGGCTCGTGACTCGGGCCATGCTAGCCCGCTTTTTCGCACAATTAAACTCGCGGAACGTTAACGTGTTGCCTGTGCCGGAGAGATTATCCGGATATGGAGCGGCCATTCGCGTGCCGCAAGGCCTTGAAAAGCACCGTCATGGCTCGCTTTACGAAATGCCGCGTTGGGCGGGGGTGCGGGCAAGGAAGGCGCAGTGATGATGAATTGGCTCAATCTGGTCAGTGGCGATCTCGAGGTCGACATCGCGCCCGAGGTCGGCGGCAGCATTGCCCGGTTCCGGGTCGGCGATCAGGAGCTGATGCGCCCCGCCCCGCCCGGATCGAACGATGCCGGCGAGATGGCCAGTTTCCCGTTGGTCCCCTTTTCCAATCGTATCCGCGGTGGCCGCTTCAACTGCGATGGGCGCGAGGTGCAGCTTTCGCCCAATCTACCGGGCGACAAGAGCCCACTGCACGGGCAGGGCTGGCGCAATGCGTGGGACGTCGAAGCGTCTGACCAGCGCTGTGCCACGCTGCGCTTCACCCATGAACCGGGCGAATGGCCGTGGCGCTACGAGGCGCGGCAGGAATTCGCGCTCGACTCGAGCGGACTGAGCGTCACCCTCAGCTGTCGCAACCTGTCGGCCGAACGGATGCCGTGCGCGCTTGCCCAGCACCCTTATTTCCTGTGCGATGGCGACACGCGGCTGGTCACCGGCGTGACCGACGTTTGGCTGATCGACGAGGACGTCCTGCCGACCGAGCGTGTCCCTGCGACCGGCCGCTTCGTCCCGTCGAACGGCCCGGTGTGCGGACGCGGGCTCGACCATGGCTATGAAGGGTGGAGCGGCGAGGCGACGATCGACTGGAGTCGCGGCGCCCGGCTGCGGATGAGCGCACCCGCGCCGCGTTTCCAGCTCTATGCGCCCGCCAGCGGGGGGCTGTTCGTCGCCGAGCCGGTCGAAAATGCCAATGCCGCGCTCAATGCGCCGCAGGACCAGTGGGACGCGCTTGGCATCGTCATGCTTGCCCGGGGCGAGGCGCGCAGCCTGACCGTGCGCTTCGATGTGCTCGGTTAACGGCGGAGGCGCCGCGCCAGGGCCGTGAGGCCGGCTTCCGCGACGACTCCGATCACCGCCCCGACCACCACGTCGCTGACATAATGCTTGCCGCGCGGGACCTGCACCGCCGCAAGCACGGTCGCGACGCCGAGAGCGGGGATCGCACCACCGGGGTAGTCCCGACCGATCGCACGCGCCACCGCGATCGCCCCGGCGGTGTGGCCCGACGGGAAGCTGTTCCATCGCGACTCCTCATGACGGCCTTTGCCGCGACGATATTCACCGCCTTCGAGCATGACTTCGGGCCGGGTGCGGTCGACCGCCTGCTTGATCACCGACTTGACGCTGGTCGCCAGCTGGTGCGCGAGCAGCATGCGCATGCCCACGAGCGTCAACCGCCGGTCGCGGCCGATCGCACCGGCAGCTATGGTCGCGGCGGCGATCGCGCGGAGCGGTGGCTGGTCGGCCATGTCGCTAAGGTCGCCGGCAATCCGCATGAGCGGGTGGGTGCGCACCGGTGCGGCGGCACGGGCGACCTTGATGTCAGCCTTTTCGACCTTCGTCGGCCGCTTCGGTTTGGTCATTCGGGGGTTTCCTTCACCCCCGCAAACGCGCCGACCCTGCAACCGCCTCAAATTCGGGCAGCTCGGCGGCAAAATAATGCGATCGCGCGGCGTCGAGCAGGATCAGGTAGAGCCGTCCGTTGACCACCGCTCCGACCGCCCTGCCCCGCCGCCACAGTTCGTCGCCGTCGAGATGGTCGAAGTCGAGCTGGAAGCCGGGCTGGCCAAGAAAGGTGCGCGGGGCGAGGCCGAGGGTCCTGAAATCCACCGTCCCGCCACGCGTCCGATAGAAGGTCTCGAGCATCGCCGCGACTTCGGGCGCGGTCATGCTGGATCGGAAACGCGGCACTTGGCTGTCGGCCTTGCGGGACTGGCGGACAATCGACTTGCCGTCCTTCAGCCCCGACACGAAACTCAGCGAATCGAGCACCGGTCCATTCTGGGTCCAGTCCTCAACTTGGCGGATATCGTCGAAGACGACCCGGCCCTGCCGGTTCCAGGCCTCCCTCGGCGTCACCAGCATGGTCCCGTCGCCGACGGCGCGTTCGCGTGGGCGAACGAGCGCGTAACTCGACCCGAACCCGCCGCCTCCGACCGAGGAGCAGGCCGACAGGGCGAGTGCGGCAAGGAGGATCGAGCGGCGCATGTCAGCCTCCCATGAAAGCAAGTTGCTGGCGGACGAACGGCGCGTCGGGCGCGTTCGGGGCCATCGTCAGGTATCGGGCATAGGCGGCGCGGGCTTGTGCCGACCTCCCCGCCTTTTGCAGCATCACGCCATGCCATCGCCACGCGTCGGGCGGCGCATCGGGCAGCTGGACGGCGGCGGCATAGCCTTGTGCGGCACGCTCGGCGTCATGTTGCCTGGGGTCGCCGCGCAGCCGCCAGATCTCCGCTTCGGCAAAGCGCAGCGGACCGCTCCAGCCGTCCTTGGCCAGCGTCTGGACGATGTAGAGCGAGGCGCCGGGGTCGTTGAGCTTGACCTGGTCGTCGAGCAGCATCGGCCGAATCCCGGCGATCGTTGCGAGGTAGCGCGCGCGATAATCATCATAGGGGCGCCCCGGAACGGTCACTTCGGCCGCCGAGGCGCGCAGATCGGCCATGCGCGATTCGGGCGCTGGGTGCGTCTCGAACAGCGAGTAGCCGCGGTCGCGGTGCTTGCGCCGATACTTTGCCGACAGGTCGAGCTCGGCGATGAGTTGCTGCCATGTCTCGGGCATTGCCATCGGCGCATAGCCCGCCTCCGACATCAATCGGATGCCGGTCGCGTCGGCCTCGGCTTCGAGTTCGCGATTGTAGCGAAACAGCGACATGATCGTGCCGAGGTCGGCGAGTTGCTGGACGTTGCCGAGGTAGACTCCCGCCGCCCCGCCAGCCATCCCGCCGACCAGCGACAGCGCCGAGAAGATATCGGACTTGCGCTTGACGTCGCGATATTGGCGAAGCTGGTGCTTGCGCAGGAAATGGCCGCTTTCATGGGCGATGACCCCGGCGAGCTGCGCCTCATTACGCATCCGCAGGAGCAGCCCGGTGAAAACGACGGCAAACCCGGTCGGGAACATCATCGCGTTGAATTCGGGCACTCTGGCCAGATAGATGCGCATGTCGCGCGCCGCGGGCCCACCGACCTTGCCGATGATGTCCTGAAGGTAGCGGGTGACCCCGGGCTCCTTGAGCAGCAGGTTGGAGCCCGCGACCTCCTCCTCGACGCGTTCGCATTGCTGCCACAACCCCTTCTCGTCGGTCTCGACCGGACGATAGCCGGGACCGATCAGCGGGGTCATGGCGGCCGGGCGGATGCGCTGGGCAGCGATGCCGGTGGGCAGCGTGGCGGCGAGCGCGCCGGCACCCCCGATC
>JALYIX010000030.1 GCA_030775565.1 Pseudomonadota bacterium
GAAATCGCGTGATTTCGGAATGACCCGCACATCGCGCGGGTGACCGTGCGTCTGGGGATAGCCCGGCGACAGATGCTCGTCGGCGCGCGACATCGCCGGATGGCACGGGCGGCTGTCCGATAGACGATCGAGTTCGCCGGTCCGGTCGTGGATCGCGGTCGCCATCAGGTGGATGACGCCCTCGGGGCTGCGCTGGAGCTCGCCGTCGACCAGCAGCAGCCGTGCCGCCATCGCGGCGCGGCGATAGCGCTCGAACAATCGCGCCCAGATGACGACGTTGGTGATGCCGGTCTCGTCTTCGAGCGTGACGAAGATCGCATTGCCCTTGCCCGGCCGCTGGCGCACCAGCACCAGTCCGGCGACCTGGATGCGGCGGCCATTGCGTGCCGCGGTCGCGGCGGCGCTGGTCAGCACGCCTTCGCGCTCGAAGATCGGGCGCAGGAAGCTCAGCGGGTGCGCTTTCAACGACATGCGCAAAGTCTGGTAGTCCGCCGCGACCTGCTCGCCCGGCCGCATCGCGGGCAGTTCGGCTGCCGGCTCAATGCCCAGCTCCTGCGCCGCCACGGCAGCGAACAGCGGCAACTCGCCCGCGGGCGTTCGCCGCGCCTCCCACAACGCCTCACGCCGGTCGAGGCCGATCGACCGGCAGGCATCGGCATCGGCAAGCATACGCAACGCGCGCTGCGGAAGGTTGGCGCGGCGGGCGAGTTGCTCGATGCTGGTGAAAGGCCGTGCTGCAACAATCGCGTCCGCCCACGCCTCGCGGAACCCGTCGATCTGGCGGAACCCCAACCGCATCGCGAACGCGCCGTCGCCGGCGAACTCGAGACTGCAATCCCAATCGCTATGATTGATGTCGACCGCGCGCACCTCGACGTCGTGGCCCCGTGCATCGGCGACGATCTGCGCCGGCGCATAAAAGCCCATCGGCTGGGCGTTGAGCAGCGCCGTCGCGAACACCGCCGGATAACGGCATTTCAGGTACGACGAGACCCACACCAGCCGCCCGAAGGCGAGCGCGTGGCTTTCGGGGAAGCCGTAGCTGCCGAAGCCCTCGATCTGCTGATAACAGCGCCGCGCGAACGCCTCGTCATAGCCGCGCCGGACCATGCCGCCGACCATCTTCGCCTCGAACTGCTCCATCGTGCCGACATGGCGGAAGGTCGCCATGGCGCGGCGCAGCTTATTTGCCTCGACGGCCGTGAACTCGGCCGCGACGATGGCGAGCTTCATTGCCTGCTCCTGGAACAGCGGCACGCCGAGCGTCTTGCCGAGCACGTCGTACAGCTCGCGCGGATCGTGCGGCGGAGCGGGCGACGGGAATTCGATCGCCTCGCGCCCCTGCCGCCGCCGCAGATACGGGTGCACCATGTCGCCCTGGATCGGCCCCGGGCGGACAATCGCGACCTGGATGGCGAGGTCGTAGAATTCGCGCGGGCGCAGCCGCGGCAGCATGTTCATCTGCGCCCGGCTCTCGATCTGGAACACCCCGATGGTGTCGCCGGTGCACAGCATGTCGTAGACGTCGGGCGCGGTGCTCGGCACATTGTCGAGCGTGTACTGCTTGCCCAGATGGGTTTCGATCAGCGCGAATGCGCGCCGGATGCACGACAGCATGCCGAGCGCCAGCACGTCGACCTTCATCAGCCCGAGCGCGTCGATATCGTCCTTGTCCCATTCGATGAAGGTGCGGTCGGGCATCGCGCCGTTGTGGATCGGCACGGTCTCGTCAAGGCGGTCCTTGGTCAGCACGAAACCGCCGACATGCTGCGACAGATGCCGCGGAAACTTCAGGATTTGCTGGACGAACTCGCCGAGCCGGGCGATTTCGGGGGCGTCGGGGTCGAAGCCGGTCTCGGTGAACCGCCGCCGCTCCATGTCGGTGGCGAAACTGCCCCAGACGGTGCTGGTCAGGCGGCTGGTAATGTCCTCGGTCAGCCCCAATGCCTTGCCGACTTCGCGGACCGCGCTGCGCGGGCGGTAGTGGATGACGGTCGCGGCGATGCCGGCGCGCTCGCGACCATAGCGGCGGTAGATATACTGCATCACCTCCTCGCGACGTTCGTGCTCGAAATCGACGTCGATGTCGGGCGGCTCGGAACGCTCCTCGGAGATGAAGCGCGAGAACAGCAGGCTGTTCTCGAGCGGATCGACCGCCGTGATACCGAGCACGAAACACACCGCCGAATTCGCCGCCGAGCCGCGGCCCTGGCACAGGATGCCCTGCCCCTGCGCGAACGCGACGATGTCGTGGACGGTGAGGAAATAGCTGGCGTAGTTCATGCGCGCGATCAGCGCGAACTCGTCGACCAGCAACTTGTGGAGCTTGTCGGAAACGCCGCCTGGCCAGCGCTCGCTCGCCTTGGTCAGCGTCAATGTCTCGAGCCATTCCTGCGGCGTGTAACCGGGCGGGATCGGCTCGTCGGGATATTCGTAGCGAAGCTGGTCGAGCGTGAATTCGACACGGTCGAACACGCTCTGGATCGCGTTGATCGCGGCGGGCGCATCGGCGAACAGCCGCGCCATTTCGGCCGGCGGCTTGAGGTGACGCTCGGCATTCGCGGCGAGCAGCTTGCCCGCGGTCGCGACGGTGCGCTTTTCGCGAATACACGTTAGGATGTCATGGAGGCGTCGTTGCTCGGGCGTCGCGTAAAGCGCATCGTTGAGCGCCAGCAGCGGCACACCCGCCAAAGCTGCGGTGGCCAGCGCCGCCTGCAGCTGCCGCCGGTCACGACCGCCGCGCAACATCGTCGCGCCGAGCCAGACATGACC
>JALYIX010000031.1 GCA_030775565.1 Pseudomonadota bacterium
GAGGTGGAGGAGGTCGTAGCCCGAGCGGATGACGCGCGCGAGGCCGGTCTCGTGGAGCCCCATTTCCTCGAGGAAGGCGAGCCGTTCGTCCATCTCCATGGTGACGAGGTCGGCCTCGATCGCGGCCGAGACGACCACCGCATTGGCGCCCTCGGCCTTGGCCTTGGCGAAGACTTTTTCGGACAGGGCATTGCCGTTCGCCGCCTCGTCCTCGTTGACGTTGCAGCCGTAGAGCACGGGCTTGGCGGTGATCAGCTGCGCTTGGGCGAAGACGCGCTCTTCCTCCTCGTCCTTGGGCACGGTGAGGCGCGCTGGCTTGCCTTCACGCAGCAGCTCGAGCGCCTGACCCAGGACCGAGGCGCCGATCTTGGCCTCCTTGTCGCCCTGCTGGCCCTTCTTGAGGAGCGCGGGGACACGCTTCTCGAGGCTATCGAGATCGGACAGCAAAAGCTCGGTCTCGACCACTTCGGCGTCGGCGATCGGGTCGACCTTGTTGGCGACATGCTGGATGTCGTCATTCTCGAAGCAGCGCAGGACGTGGACGATCGCGTCGACTTCGCGGATGTTGCCAAGGAACTGGTTGCCGAGCCCTTCGCCCTGGCTGGCGCCCTTCACCAGCCCGGCGATGTCGACGAACGCTAACTGGGTCGGAATGATCTTCGCCGACCCCGCGATCTTCGCCAGCGTGTCGAGGCGCGGGTCGGGGACCGCGACCTGGCCGACGTTGGGCTCGATCGTGCAAAACGGATAGTTCGCCGCCTGCGCCGCCTGCGTCTCGGTCAGGGCGTTGAAGAGGGTGGACTTGCCAACGTTCGGCAGGCCCACGATGCCGCATTTGAAACCCATGAAAATCGCGTCCTTGTGGTTGGCGAACCCCTAGGGAAGCCACCCGATTTTGACCAGCAGGAAGGCGAAGGACCGCATCTCATCCGATTTGGCATCGAACCTAATCAAATCTGCACCATCCTTGTCTATCGGCCGCGCGATGGTTTTGCGTTCTCAAATCCGCGCCCTGCCGGCCGCACTGGCTTATTTCGCTGCAGCGTCGCTTTGCCTTGTCCTGACCCGCTACGATGGCGGGGTCGCCTTCCTGTGGTTCGCGGCGTCGGTGATGATCGCCGACCTCGCGGTCCGACCGTTCGCGTCGTGGCCGTGGCGCGTGGCCGGAATGGCGGTTGCGAGCGCAATGAGTACGGGTCTGTTCGGCATCGGCTGGACCGCGGCGCTGCCTTTCGCGGCGGCGAACATGATCGAAGGGGTGACCGGTGCGTACCTGTTGAGGATCGCCGTTCGGGACCAGTCCCCGGTCGGATCGCTGCGCTGGTTGGTGAAGTTCGTTGGTGCGGTCGGTGTCGCCGCGCCGTTGGCCGCTACGCTGACCATCGTCGCAATGGCGCCGATCTTCCACCTCGATCGCTGGGCGACGCTCATCCATGTGTTCGCGGGCCATGCGCTGGGCAACATCACCTTCACCCCACTGTTCAAGATGGTGCGGCGCGACGGAGCGAGGATACTGCTGGGCGAACCGAGCGGGGGTCGGAAATCGGAGGCGGTGGTACTGCTGTCGCTGGTCGTCGGGGTTACGGTGATCGTCTTCGCGCAATCCACCCTGCCGCTGCTATTCCTGCCCTTGCTGCCGGTGATTCTGGTCAGCTTTCGGCTGGGCTATCCGGGGGCCGCGCTGGCGGTCGTGCTGGTCGCGCTGATTGGCGCGGCGCTGACGATGCTTGGGCACGGTCCGATCCTGCTGATCGATACCTCCCGGGGGGAGCAGATCCAGTTTCTCCAATTCTACCTTGCGGCAATGGTCCTCACCGCGCTGCCGGTCGCGGCGGATCTCCAGAACCGGTCGCGGCTGCATCGCGCCATGCGACTGAGCGAGGAGCGCTATCGACTGCTTGCCGAACATTCGACCGACATTCTCCTCCATGTCGAGTTCGATGGGCGGATCCGGTATGTCTCGCCCTCGATCCACCAGCTTGGCGGCTATGACGCCGAAGGGCTGATCGGCAGCAATGCCGGCCGGCTTGTCGCGCCCGAGCATCTGCGCCGCGTCCGGCAAGGGCATCTGGCCACCATTGCCGCGCGCGGAATGACCGAAAGCTTCGAATATCTCGCGCTCACCCGCACTGGTGAGCGACGCTGGTTCGAAAGCCATGCGCGGCTGGTGATCGACGAAGAGGGTAAGCCGGACGGGTTGCTGTGCGTCGTACGCAACATCGCGGTGCGCAAGGAAAAGGAGCGCGAACTCAGCCATGCGGCTTTGACCGATGTGCTCACCGGCCTGCCCAATCGCCGCGCCTTCGAAGCAGCCGTCGAAGCGCGGGCGGGGGACAGACGCCGGGGCGACAACGACTGCGTCGCACTGTTCGACATCGATCGTTTCAAGCGCGTCAACGACGTCCACGGCCACGACGTCGGCGACGCCGTCCTCCAGACCTTTGCACGCGTATTTCGCGGGGTCGTCCGACGGGGCGACGTCATCGCGCGGCTCGGGGGCGAGGAATTCGCCGTGCTGTTTCCGAACACCGCCGTGCCCCAGGCGCTGATGGTCTGCGAACGGTTTAGGGAACAGATGGCCTTCGCCCGGACCGATGCCGGGGGCACCTTCGTCGACGTCACCGTCAGCGGGGGCGTGGCGCTGCTCGGCCCCGACGGGCTCGAGAAAGCCCTCAAGCAGGCCGATCGCGCGCTCTACACCGCCAAGCGAGGCGGCCGTGACCAGATGGCGCTGGCGGCCTAGCGGAAGTTGAAGCTGACGCTAAGGCGCTCGTCCCGCGCGGTGCCAGCAAGCACTTCGTGACGCAGGAAGCTTTCCCACATCAGCAGCTGGCCGGGGCAGGGGGGGATCGTGACGAACGGGCGAAGCGGCTCGGGGGCGTCTTCGCGGCGTTGTGGCGCGGCCATCATCATCGCGAGGCGCGGATCCTCGAAGCGGATCGCGCCGCTTCCCGGCGGGACCTCGATATAGAGGGTGCCCGAAAGGATGCTGTGGGGGTGGATATGCGCGCTGTGGTGGCCACCGGGTTTGAGCAAATTGACCCACAGGCTGTCGAGCTTCGGCTTCTGCGCCAGGTCGAATGCGAGCTCGGCTGAAAAGGTCGCGGCGTGCTTGACGAGGAGTTTGGCGAGATCGGCGAAGGCGGGATCGCGGCGGGACAGGTCGTTCAGCGACGCGTAGCTGGTGTAGCCCTTGTAGCCATGTTCGCGGCTCCAGCGACGTCCGGCGGCATCGTCCTGCGCGAGGGTGCGGATCGAGTGGGCAAGGTCGGCAAGCAGCGCTTCGTCGCCAAGCGCCTCGTCGTAGAGCAGGCTCGGGAACAGCGCGCGGGTCATGGCTGCTGGAGCCGCAACGCAACATCGCTCATGAAGCGAACGTCGTCGCCCGCGGCGAGCCATTCCGCCTCGGCAGCGATCGCGCCGAGCAGGTCGGACAAGGGTTCCATCTCGCTCTTGGCGTAATTGCCGAGGACGTAGCCGGTGACGCGGTCCTTGTCGCCCGGATGGCCGATGCCGATGCGCAGTCGGCGGAAGTCGGGGCCCAGCGCGGCGGCGATCGAGCGCAAGCCATTGTGCCCTGCAAGTCCCCCACCGGTGCGGACCTTGACCTTCATCGGCGCGAGGTCGAGCTCGTCATGGATCGTGGTCAGCGCGTCGGGTTCGAGCTTGTAGAAGCGCAACGCCTGCTGAATCGCATCGCCGCTGTCGTTCATGTAGGTCTGGGGCTTGAGCAGCAGGACGCGGTGCCGGCCGATGCGGCCTTCGCTGACGAGGCTGCGAAATTTCTTGCTCCACGGGCCGAAGCCGTGGGTTTCGGCAAGCGTGTCGACGACCATGAAGCCGACATTGTGGCGGTGGAGCGCATAGGATGCGCCCGGATTGCCGAGGCCGGCCCAGATT